>NZ_JADYXF010000034.1:0-59232 GCF_015864385.1 Pseudoalteromonas sp. SWXJZ94C | reverse complement strand
GATGGAGCAGTCTGGTAGCTCGTCGGGCTCATAACCCGAAGGTCGTCGGTTCAAATCCGGCTCCCGCAACCAATTCTAATAAGTGTAAGCTTATTAATTTATATCGCGCATTCTAAGTAATGCGCGTTTTGCGTTTAAGCTAGTGTAGTTTAATTTGGTCAGATTGCTGACTCGCAACCAAGCTCGGCCCTAGGCCACACAGTTTTATGCTTTTTGGTGTGACGCCCCGCTTGGTTCGGGGCGTTGTTGTATCTGCACCTTACGGTTTGATGGCAATTGTCATTAAATTAAATTTAAACTCAGTATTTTAGGGCTATAAGCCCTTTTTTTGTTTGTATGGAGGATTTTCGTGACAAAACTTGAACAAGATTTAGTAACCATGTTGTCGCCAGCGGTAGAAATGTTAGGCTTTGAATTACATGGTCTTGAATTTGTGCAAGCGGGTCGCCATTCTACCTTAAGAGTATACATTGCTCATGAGGATGGGATCTCAGTTGATAACTGTGCGGATGCAAGTCGCCAAATTAGTGCGATTTTAGACGTCGAAGACCCGATTACAAATGAATATGATTTGGAAGTATCGTCTCCTGGTGTTGATCGTCTATTATTCAAACAAGATCACTACGAGCAGGCGCAGGGAGAGGAAGTACGCGTGCGTACTAAACTTCCACAAGATGGTCGTCGTAATTTTAAAGGCGATTTAGTAACAGTTAGCAGCGATATGATCACACTATCTAGCGATGGTGCAGAGCATCTAATCATGCTTAGTAACATCGAACGTGCGAATTTAATCGCGAAGTTTTAAATTCGAGCGCGAAGGAATAGGGCAAGCGAGGCATTACCCATGGCAAAAGAGATATTATTGGTTGCTGAAGCCGTTTCCAATGAGAAAGCGGTTCCAAAAGAAAAGATTTTTGAAGCTCTAGAGTTCGCATTAGCGACAGCGACAAAGAAAAAACACGATGGCGAAATTGAAGTGCGTGTAGCAATTGACCGTAAAACGGGTGATTACGATACGTTCCGTCGTTGGCAGATTGCAGCAGTCTTAGAAGATGGTTCTTTAGAGAACCCTTACAGCGAAATTACCTTAGAAGCAGCGCAGGTTGAAGAACCTGATTTGCAAATGGGTGATTACGTTGAAGAGCAAATTGACTCAATTAAATTTGACCGTATTACAACACAAATGGCTAAGCAAGTTATCGTACAAAAAGTACGTGAAGCTGAGCGTGCTTTAGTTGTTGATGCGTACAAAGATCAAGTAGGCGAGTTAGTAACAGGTGTTGTTAAAAAAGCAACGCGTGACTCTATTGTTCTTGATTTAGGCAATAACGCAGAAGCCGTTATCTACCGTGATGATATGCTTCCACGTGAAAACTTCCGTCCGGGTGACCGTATCCGTGGTCTTTTATACGAAGTTAAGCCTGAAGCACGCGGTGCACAATTGTTTGTTACGCGTTCTAAACCAGAAATGCTGATGGAATTATTCCGCATTGAGGTGCCAGAAATTGGCGAAGAAATGATAGAATTACGTGCAGCGGCACGCGATCCTGGCTCTCGAGCTAAAATCGCCGTGAAATCTAACGACAAACGCATTGATCCAATTGGTGCATGTGTTGGTATGCGTGGTGCTCGTGTTCAAGCTGTATCGTCTGAGTTAGGTGGTGAGCGTGTTGATATCGTACTTTATGACGATAACCCAGCACAGTTTGTTATCAATGCAATGTCACCAGCAGAAGTAGCTTCAATCGTAATGGATGAAGACACTCACTCAATGGATATCGCAGTAGAAGCTGATAACCTAGCGCAAGCAATCGGTCGTAATGGTCAAAATGTTCGTTTAGCAAGCCAATTAACTGGCTGGGAACTAAACGTAATGACTGTTGAAGATATGCGCACTAAAAATGAAGCCGAATCTGATAAGTTACTTAACTTATTCACTGAAAGTTTAGAAATTGATGATGAGTTTGCATCATTACTTATTAATGAAGGTTTCTCGACACTTGAAGAAGTGGCGTATGTACCTGCATCTGAATTTTTAGAAATTGATGGCTTAGATGAAGAAATGGTCGATCTTTTACGTTCACGCGCAAAAGATGCATTAACGACTAAAGCCCTTAAAACGGAAGAAAGCTTAGATGGTGCAGAACCAGCTGAAGACTTACTTGCGCTTGAAGGCTTAGAACGTCACTTAGCAT
Organism: Pseudoalteromonas sp. SWXJZ94C; assembly: GCF_015864385.1. Taxonomy (NCBI): domain Bacteria; kingdom Pseudomonadati; phylum Pseudomonadota; class Gammaproteobacteria; order Alteromonadales; family Pseudoalteromonadaceae; genus Pseudoalteromonas; species Pseudoalteromonas sp. SWXJZ94C. Next base: position 57,037 of record NZ_JADYXF010000034.1, on the reverse strand, counting down.
TTGTTATGGCGAGCAAAGGTGTTGTTACACTTGAAGACTTGGCAGAGCAAGGTATTGACGAATTAGTTGATATCACAGAGCTTACATCTGAAAAAGCGGGTGAACTAATTATGGCTGCACGTAACATTTGTTGGTTTGCAGACGAGTAATTTATTAACGGAGGTATTACACACTATGGCAGAAGTAAATGTTGAAAAACTAGCCGGCGATATAGGTACAACTGTTGATAAATTGCTACAGCAGTTTTCACAAGCAGGTATCACTAAGCAGGCTACTGATAATGTAACTGAAGCAGAAAAAGCAACGTTACTTGATCATTTAAGCAAGCATCATGGCGGTACTGGTTCAGATGGCCCAGCGCGTATGACTTTACAACGTAAGAGTAAGAGCACATTAAGTGTAACTGGTTCTACGGGTAAAGCTAAAGCTGTTCAAGTTGAAGTTCGCAAAACACGTACATACGTGAAAAAAAGCGCAATGGAACAAGAACAAGAGCAAACACGCTTAGCCGCTGAAGAAAAAGTGCGCCTTGAAGAGCAGCAAAAAGCTGAGCTAGAAGCCGCAGAATTAAAAGCGAAACAAGAGGCAGAACGTAAAGCGAAAGAAGACGCTGATCGTAAAGCCAAAGAAGAAGCTAAACGCAAAGCTGATGCAGAGCGTAAAGCGAAACAAAAGCAGATGACCCCAGAGCAAAGTGCTAAGTCTGAGAAAGATCGCATAGAAGCTGAGCGTCTGCAAAAAGAAGCAGAAGAGGCCGCATTGAAGAAAGCTGAAGAAGAAGCGAAACGTCAAGCAGAAGAAGCAAGAAAGCTAGCTGAAGAAAACTCGGCACGCTGGAAGAAAGAAGAAGAAGAACGTAAGAAACGCGAAGAAACAGCGGATCACCATCTTACGACTTCTACTTATGCACGTGAAGCAGAAGATGTTGCCGATGCTCGTGATGAGCAAGGTACACGCCGTGTGAAGAAAAAGAAAAAAGCGCCAGCAAAAGATAAATTTGCAGCGTCAAGAGGCCGTAATAAAGCCAAGCTAAAAGCACCAGCATCATTACAACATGGTTTCCAAAAACCAACTGTTGATGTTAAAAATGAAGTGCGTATTAGCGAAACAATTACAGTAGCTGAGCTTGCATCACGCATGGCAGTTAAAGGCGCTGAAGTTGTTAAAACAATGATGAAAATGGGTGACATGGTTACCATTAACCAAGTGATTGACCAAGAAGCTGCACAATTAGTTGCAGAAGAAATGGGTCACAAAGTTATCATTGTTAAAGAAAACGAATTAGAGCAAACAGTACTTAATGATCGCCATGAAGATGGCAAATCAGAGCCACGTGCTCCAGTAGTTACTGTTATGGGTCACGTTGACCATGGTAAAACATCTACGCTTGATTACATTCGTTCAGCAAAAGTTGCTTCAGGCGAAGCCGGTGGTATTACACAGCACATTGGTGCATACCACGTAGACGTGAACGGTCACATGATCACGTTCTTAGATACACCAGGACATGCTGCATTTACTTCAATGCGTGCTCGTGGTGCTAAAGCGACAGATATCGTAATCCTTGTGGTTGCAGCAGATGATGGTGTAATGCCACAAACTAAAGAAGCGGTACAGCATGCTCGTGCTGCTGGCGTTCCTTTAATTATTGCTGTAAACAAAATGGATAAAGAAGGCGCAGATCCAGATCGCGTTAAAAACGAACTTGCTGTACTAGACGTTATTCCAGAAGAATGGGGCGGTGATACGCAGTACGTTCATATTTCTGCAAAAACAGGTTTAGGCATCGATGACCTTCTTGAAGCTGTATTAAACCAATCAGAGCTTTTAGAGCTTTCAGCTCCTACTGTAGGTATGGCTGCTGGTGTTGTTATTGAATCTCGTCTTGATAAAGGTCGCGGTCCAGTAGCTTCTGTTCTTGTTCAATCTGGTACGCTTAACCAAGGTGACATTGTATTATGTGGTCTTGAGTACGGTCGTGTTCGTGCAATGAGAGATGAGAACGGTAAAGACATTAAGTCTGCTGGTCCATCTATTCCAGTAGAGATTTTAGGTCTTTCTGGTATTCCTGCTGCAGGCGATGAAGCGACAGTTGTTAAAGATGAACGTAAAGCGCGTGAAGTTGCTTTATACCGTCAAGGTAAATTCCGTGACGTTAAGTTAGCTCGTCAACAAAAAGCTAAGCTTGAAAACATGTTTACTAACATGACTGAAGGCGATGTCTCTGAAGTTAACGTGGTACTTAAAGCAGACGTTCAAGGTTCAATCGAAGCAATTTCTGATTCACTAACTAAGCTTTCTACTGATGAAGTAAAAGTGAAGATTGTTGGTTCAGGTGTTGGTGGTATTACCGAGACTGACGCAACACTTGCTGCAGCGTCTAACGCGATTGTAGTTGGCTTTAACGTTCGTGCTGATGCATCAGCTCGTAAAGTTATCGAGACTGAAAACTTAGACTTACGCTACTACAGCGTAATCTACAGCTTGATTGACGAAGTTAAGCAAGCAATGTCAGGTATGTTAGCACCAGAATTTAAGCAAGAGATTATTGGTCTTGCTCAAGTTCGTGACGTATTCAAATCTCCAAAAATTGGCGCTATCGCTGGTTGTATGGTTACTGAAGGTGTTATTAAACGTAGCGCGCCTATCCGTGTACTTCGTGAAAACGTTGTTATCTACGAAGGTGAACTTGAGTCACTTCGTCGCTTTAAAGACGACGTTGCTGATGTTCGTAACGGTATGGAATGTGGTATCGGCGTTAAGAACTACAATGACGTTCGCGTTGGTGACCAAATCGAAGTATTTGAAACAGTTGAAGTACAACGTACTCTATAATTGTTACTAGGGCATATTGAACCGCTGGGGTTAACACCTCGAAGTTTGATACGCTCTACGCTAAGATTTTAAATGGGGGCTTAGCCCCCATTTGTGTATCCATTATTTAGTTAACTTATTATTTAATTTCAATAAGTTATTATTTTAGGACAAGTATAATGAGAGAATTTTCTCGCACTGATCGTGTTGCTCAGCAAATTCAAAAAGAAATTGCTGTAATTTTACAACGCGAAATTAAAGATCCACGCTTAGGTATGGTGACAGTGTCAGCGGTAGAAGTGTCGCGCGATTTATCTTATGCAAAAATCTTTATTACTGTGTTTAATACACAAGATGAAGATGCAGCAAAGCAAAGCGCAAAAGTACTCAACGAAGCGACTGGTTATATTCGCTCGTTACTTGGTAAGCGTATACGCGCACGTATTATGCCTGAGTTAAAGTTTGTTGTTGATAACTCACTTATGGAAGGTATGCGTATTTCTAACTTAGTTGATTCGATTATTCGTGAAGATAATGCTAAGCATGTAGATGACGAAGTTGAGCATGTAGATGACGAGGCTGAGAGTGTTGATGCTGTTGAAGTTTCAGACAGCGAAGAAAGTACTAAGCACGTAGACGATACAGATAGCGAAGAAGGCACTAATACAGATGGCAAAACGCAGTAAAGGCCGTGCGGTTGACGGTATTTTGTTGTTAAACAAACCTGAAGGCATTTCATCAAATAAAGCACTACAGCAAGCAAAAGGTGTTTATTTTGCGCAAAAAGCTGGACATACAGGTGCTTTAGATCCACTTGCTACAGGTATGCTGCCAATTTGTTTTGGTGAAGCAACTAAGTTTACGCAGTTTCTACTCGATACAGATAAAACCTATATTGTTCGAGCGCAACTGGGTGAGCGTACAACAACATCAGATTCTGATGGTGAAATTGTTAGCACAAAAGATGTGAACGTAACGCGTGAGCAGCTAACAAAAGAAATTGCCGCATTTGTTGGCGAGTCTGATCAATATCCATCAATGTATTCAGCGCTTAAGTACCAAGGCAGACCTTTATATAAGTATGCTCGCGAAGGTATTGAAGTACCTCGTAAATGCAGAAAGATAAATGTATTTAGCTTATCATTTGACGAATTTGATGAAGAAAGCAACATATTACAAATGACGGCCCATGTATCTAAAGGGACTTACATTCGTACTATCGTTGATGACTTAGGTGAAAACCTTGGCTGTGGTGCTCATGTTATTATGCTTCACAGAACTGCTGTTGGTCAGTATCCCGCAGATAAAATGGTAACGCTTGACGAAATTGAAGCGTTGCTTGCTAAAGCGAAAGAAGAAGAGGTTGCTCCTTCTATCTACTTAGATTCGCTATTATTGCCAATAGATACTGCTTTAACCGATCTGCCTGTTGTTGAAATAACAACTGAACAGGGTTCGGTGTTTAGCCACGGGCAGGCGGTAGAACTTCCTGTTACTTTGCCTGAAGGGGCAATTAAAGTGGTTGCAGAAGGGGTGTTTATTGGTACTGGTGAGCGTAATTCAAGCGGTCATTTAAAAGTCAAACGTGGTCTTGCTAGTCAGCAAGATGATTACGTTAAACCGCAATAAAAAGTAATATGTATTATTAACGACAGCTTATTAATACATATTGGGGATAATTAACTTGTAGTTATCCCCACAGTTGGTAGAATACGCCCGCTTAATCGTTTTGGCTGAATTAGTGATCGGCTAAGACACCTTTTAAATTTAATTTCTGGAGTTATTATGTCACTAAGTAATCAAGAAAAAATCGATATCATTGCTAAATTTGCACGTGCTGAAGGCGACACTGGTTCACCTGAAGTACAAGTAGCTTTACTTACTTTTGATATCAACAAGCTTCAAGGTCACTTTGCTGACCACAAGCATGACTTCCACTCACGTCGTGGTCTGCTTCGTAAAGTAAGTACTCGCCGTAAACTGCTTGATTACCTTAAAGGTAAAAACATCACGCGTTATACAGCATTAATCCAAGAACTTGGCCTACGTCGCTAAGAACTTGATTACAAAGAAAGGAGCTTTTTAGCTCCTTTTTTTGTGCCTAAAATTCCTGCTAAAACCTGCAATTCGTTTTTAAACTTCTTGAATTTAAAAATAAAAACCCCATTATTCAAACTAGATAAAATGATTTTAAATACGTATTTAGAGTCGTGTTTATCTGATTGCTAGGCTCGCATTTTAACGGTGCTTTGGTATATACTACGGCACAAGCTAAAAAGGTTTAGCTTGATTATTTACGTCATCGCCAATTGTAGTACTTAATTGATTTTAAAATAAATACAATTATGTACTGTAATTGGTTCTTTGATGGCAACTTATTTAAGAACACATTTAAGGAACATTTTAAGTGCAAGCAATTATTAAAAAATTTCAACTAGGTCAACACACAGTAACCCTAGAAACAGGTGCTATTGCTCGTCAAGCTGACGGCGCAGTACTTGTAAGCATTGGTGATACTTCAGTTTTAGTAACTGTTGTAGGTAAGCGTGAAGCTCAACCAGGTCAAGACTTTTTCCCACTAACAGTTAACTACCAAGAGCGTATGTACGCTGCTGGTCGTATTCCAGGTGGCTTCTTAAAGCGTGAAGGTCGTCCTAACGATGGCGAAACACTTATTGCACGTCTTATTGACCGTCCAATTCGTCCACTTTTCCCAAGCGGTTTCGTAAACGAAGTACAAGTTATTGCTACTGTTGTTTCTGTAAACCCTGAAATCCAACCTGATATGGTTGCGATGATTGGTACTTCAGCAGCACTTGCTATCTCTGGTATCCCGTTCAGTGGTCCAATTGGTGCATCTCGCGTTGGTTACATCAACGGCGAATACGTACTTAACCCTACATTAAAAGAGCTTGAAGAAAGCCAACTTGATTTAGTGGTAGCCGGTACTGATAAAGCGGTACTTATGGTTGAATCAGAAGCTAACGTACTTGCAGAAGACGTAATGCTTGGCGCTGTTGTATATGGTCATGAGCAATCTCAAGCGATCATCACTGCAATCGAAGAATTTAAAGCAGAAGCAGGCAAACCTACTTGGGATTGGACTGCACCGGCTAAAAACGTTGCACTTGAAGATAAAGTAGCAGCAATTGCAGCTGATAAAGTAGGCGCAGCTTACTTAATCACTGATAAAGTAGCGCGTAAAGAAGCACTTGGCGAAGCGAAAGACGAAGTTGTTGCAGTACTAACAGCTGAACTTGCTGAAGGCGAGTCTTTAGACAAGCAAGAAGTTGGTAAAATCTTCGGTTCACTTGAGAAGAAAATCGTTCGTGGTCGTATCGCTGCTGGCGAAAAACGTATCGATGGTCGCGAACCAGATATGATTCGTGCACTAGACGTAATGACTGGCGTATTACCGCGTACTCACGGTTCTGCTATCTTTACTCGTGGTGAAACTCAAGCGTTAGTAACAGCTACACTTGGTACAGAACGTGATTCACAGTTAATCGACGATTTAACTGGTACTCACAAAAACCACTTTATGCTTAACTATAACTTCCCTCCATTCTGTGTAGGTGAAACTGGTTTTGTTGGTTCTCCTAAGCGTCGTGAAATCGGCCATGGTAACCTTGCTAAGCGTGGTATCGCTGCTGTAATGCCAACATTGACTGAATTCCCATATTCAATCCGTGTAGTATCTGAAATCACTGAATCAAACGGTTCATCTTCAATGGCTTCTGTATGTGGTACTTCACTTGCACTTATGAATGCTGGTGTACCAATTAAAGCATCTGTTGCGGGTATCGCGATGGGTCTAGTTAAAGAAGACGAAAAGTTTGTTGTTCTTTCAGATATCTTAGGTGATGAAGATCACTTAGGTGACATGGACTTTAAAGTTGCGGGTACTGCTGCCGGTATCACTGCGCTTCAAATGGACATTAAAATTGAAGGTATTACTCAAGAGATCATGCAAATTGCTCTTAAACAAGCAAAAGCAGCACGTTTACATATCCTAGCGGTAATGGACGAAGCAATCTCTACACCTTCAGAAGAGCTATCTCAATTTGCTCCTCGTATTTATACTATGAAGATCCCACAGAAGAAAATCGCTGAAGTTATCGGTAAAGGTGGCGCAACTATTCGTCAACTTACTGAAGAAACTGGTACAACGATTGAAATCGGTGATGATGGTACAATTAAAATTGCAGCTACAGATGGCGAAAGTGCAGCTAATGCAATTAGCCGTATTGAGCAATTAACAGCTGAACTTGAAGTAGGTACTATCTACGAAGGTAAAGTTGTACGTATCGTAGACTTCGGTGCGTTTGTAAACATTCTTCCTGGTAAAGATGGTCTAGTACATATTTCTCAAATTAGTACTGAGCGCGTTAATAACGTTGCAGATCACCTTTCTGAAGGTCAAGAAGTTAAAGTTAAAGTACTAGAAGTAGACCGCCAAGGCCGTGTACGTCTAAGTATTAAAGAAGCAATGGAATCAGCAGCACCTGCAGCTGACGCGCCAACTGACGCGTAATTGCTAATACTTCATCCAGATATATTTACTGGATAATATAAAAGGGGGCTGTTTAGCCCCTTTTTTTATGCTTTAATGAGGCTAATTAAATTTAAACAAAGATTATTCAAGGAAGCTAAATTACTCATATATAGTGATCAAAACTTTAAATGGAATACCAATGCATTTAAATTTGATGTTGTTATTGAGCAATTTTAGTGTGGCAATAATAGTTCGTCGGTTGTTATGAACCTATTCAGGCATTTCCTGTCATATTGTTACATATCTTGGTACTAAGGATTTTAATGAGACTCAAACACTTAGCTTTGGCATCTTTCGCTATTTTGTCTTTAAGCGCTTGCCAATCAACTGCACAGTCAGAACCTACACCTATTATTAATGTGCCTTTTACTGCTCCATTAGCTTCTGACTTTAGAAGTGAAATTGCTATAGCACGTTATTCAGAGCTACTTAACAGAGCCGATCTTAGTCCCGAACAACAAGCAAAGCTGTACTACGATCGTGGTGTACTATTTGATAGCTTAGGTATGACTACACTTTCGCGCATTGACTTTAATCGTGCAATAAAGTTAAAACCTGATTTATCAGAAGTGTATAACTTCTTGGGTATTCAACATACGCTAATGCAGCAATACGAAAAAGCTTATGAGTTTTTTGATTCGGCATTAGAACTAGATGAACAACACGAATACGCTTATTTAAATCGTGGCATTGCACTTTATTATGGCGACAGAGCCGATATTGCTAAAAGCGATTTCGTTGAGTTTTTAGCGCGCTCTCCAAATGATCCTTACCGTGTACTATGGCTTTATTTGGCAGAGGCTCAAGAAAATAAAGAGCAAGCGCTTACTGAGCTAAAAACAAATGCAACAGCGCTTGATGAATCACAATGGGCGTATCAGCTAATTTCGCTTTTTACGGGTGATATGAGTGAACACACATTTTTATCAGGCATCAGTGAGGGTGTTAAGTCAGAACAAGAATATGCGCAGCGCTTATGCGAAGCTTATTTTTATTTAGCTAAGTTACACCAAGCCGCAGGTAATGAGTATTTAGCCTCTGATTATTTTAGATTAGCGCTTGCTACTAACGTCCATGAGTTTATTGAATATAAGTATGCGCGTTTAGAGCTTGAGCTAATGACTGGCGAAAACGCGGGTTAATATTTTAAAGATAGTTGGTGTATTACTGTGTAGCTTGTTAATTTCTGGCTCCAGTAATCACCATAATGTACTTGGCTTTTGGCACGTTTTAAACGCAAAAGCCAATGCTGTGCAAAGTTATTGGCAGTTTCCTCGTTATTTTTCTCAGCATTTACAATTACTCCCTGATTTTAAGCTCGCTTTGTTAGCACGTAACAAAATTCCTTTGGCGCAATATGTGTATTCTCTTAGGTTATTAAAAAATAAACGTAGCGATACAGCTAAACTATTTTGGCAAGCAAGTATTTATAGCTTAAGTGAATCACAGCGGCAAAATTTAGCACGTCAGTTATTTACCCAATCTCGGTGGGATGATCTTAAATTATTAGCTAAAAATGGTTTACTGCCTAAAGGCGATACTTTGAATCACCTTAATTTAAAATTAAGTGCGCCTTACACCAATATTCCAGAATCGTTCATACACAACCTTGGTTTTTTAGCATTAGGTTCAGAGTTGCCTGTAAATAATCAATGTTTGTTTAATGTGGTAACGATGAGCGATCATCGTAGCGGACTTTATAAACTCTCTGAGCTGATAAAAAAATACAACGAAAAACCAGAACCTGATAACAATGTATTTTGTTTCACTAAGCCTGTTTATGTTGCAGGCGCTATTGATTGCACAAATACAGTAAATAAAATGGCGCAGTGCAATTGGCAGTCATCATCATTAAAAAAACAACTTTCTGGAAAATTTGATTTTATAATAATGATGCCAAGGTATGGCAGTGCGAATGTACAAAACAACATAATGCAGCTGAATTCACATGTTAACTACAACGTATTTTTACATGAACTTATGCATTTTAGTGGTTTTGAGGATGAATATGCGCTGCCAAATACAAAACAAGCTTGGTTATGTAGTAAAAAAGGGTTTGTTGCACCTAACTTATTTATTTCGCACGGGGAACCTGCACCTAAAGGGTGGTATAAAAGTGAGAGCTGCCAGCAAGGTGGGACAGCTTATAAACCATCTAAAACTTGGTCCATTATGGAATATCAACAGATAGGGCTTTCAGGGCAATATAGGGCGCTTTGGCAAGCACATATAAAGGCTACCCCTCACCGTTTTTAACCCTAGAATACTTTTTTCGTAATTTTACTTTCTTCGTTCAATATTCATTCAGGTACTACCGCTTTTTATAGACAAAAAGCATGTTTATCAGTATAACTATATGTATTAATGTCGTTAAAAAACAGGCAGTAAAAGCATCACTTAATGTAAACCAAGTGATGCACTGATAAACTTATGACTCTAAAAGGCCCTTCATTATGACTTTGCTCTGGATACCTTTGTTATCCTTAATTGGCAGTGTTATTTCAGCATGCACTGGCAAACTTTCACGCAATCAATCTGCTAGCTTAACGGCTCTTGCGCCATTAATTGCTTTAGGCATTACGCTATACCATGCGCCTGCAGCTTTAGCGGGTGAAACAATTCGTTACTCAATGTCGTGGATCCCATCTTTAGGACTTGATTTATCACTGCGGTTAGATGGTCTTAGCTTATTGTTTATGTTTATGATTTTAGGCATAGGCTTACTAGTTATTTTGTATACCCGGTATTACTTAAGTTCTAACGATTCGATGGCTAAGTTATACAGTTATTTAATGCTGTTTATGACCGCAATGCTTGGCATTGTCATGTCTAACAACGTTATTCAACTTTGGTTATTTTGGGAATTAACTAGCATAAGCTCATTTTTACTCATTAGTTTTTGGTGGCATAAATCTGAAGCACGCAAAGGTGCGCGTATGGCACTTGCTGTAACGGGTGCTGGCGGATTGGCATTACTTGCAGGGTTAATGATACTTGGTGATATTGTTGGTAGTTACGACCTTGATGTTATTTTAGCAAGTAAGGCGATTATTCAGTCGCATGACTTATACGAACTTGCGCTTGTATTAGTGTTACTTGGTGCATTTACCAAATCGGCACAATTTCCGTTTCACTTTTGGCTGCCACACGCAATGGCTGCGCCTACACCTGTAAGCGCTTATTTACACTCTGCTACTATGGTAAAAGCAGGTATATTTTTATTGGCTCGTTTTTATCCTGCTTTAGCGGGTACCGATATTTGGTTTGCAATTGTAGGGTTAACAGGCTTAACAACTTTATTATTTGGCGCTTACATTGCGTTATTTAAACACGATTTAAAAGGGCTATTGGCCTACTCTACAATAAGTCATTTAGGTTTAATTACCTTATTACTTGGTCTAGATACTGAGCTTGCTACCGTTGCAGCTATTTTGCATATTATAAATCACGCAACGTTTAAAGCGTCGTTATTTATGGCTACAGGCATAATAGATCACGAAACAGGCACGCGTGATATGCGTAAACTCAATGGTATGTGGCGATTTTTACCCTATACCGCAACGCTTGCTATGGTTGCTGCTGCATCAATGGCAGGTGTCCCATTGCTTAATGGCTTTTTATCAAAAGAGATGTTTTTTGCAGAAACATTGCACCAACAAGTTCTTGGTTCTATGTCTTGGTTGATTCCAGTACTGGCTACAATAGCAGGTGCATTTTCGGTGGCGTATTCTGCTCGCTTTATCCACGATGTATTTTTTAATGGCGACCCAATTGATTTACCACGTACACCGCATGAACCACCACGTTATATGCGAGTACCAATAGAGATACTTGTTGTTCTTTGCTTATTAGTTGGTATGTTTCCACATTTTGTAGTTGGCGATATTCTATCTGCAGCATCCACTGCTGTTTTAGGTAAAGCAATGCCTGATTATCAAGTTGCTATTTGGCATGGATTTAACTTACCACTTCTGATGAGTGCAATGGCTGTGGTTGGCGGTTTGTTTATATATGTAAATCGTAAGTATTTGTTCCAGTTCCAAGCTTCATTACCGCCATTTAATGCTAAAAAAACATTTGAACGCGTTATCCTCAGCGTTATAACTTGGTGTCAATCAAAAATTAGTCATACTGAAAATGGTTCTTTACAGCGCTACCTTGTCGTTATGCTAGGTGTAGTATTGCTGTGTGCTGGTTGGCCATTATTTGAAATGCAACAATTAGCTGGCAGTATGCCAAGAACCCCAATTGACGTACACAATGCTATTGGTGCCGGTTTATTAATGATAGGTGCATTAGCAACTGTTATTTGGCACAGGTCGCGAGTGGTTGCATTGTTAATGCTCTCTATTGTGGGTCTTATGGTGTCAGTCGCATTTACGCGTTTTTCGGCGCCCGACTTAGCACTTACTCAACTTACCGTTGAAGTGGCTACCGTTATACTGCTTATGCTGGCGTTATTCTTTTTGCCTCAACATACGCCAAAAGAATCAAGTTCGCTGCGTATTTTACGCGATATCGGTATAGCTTCTACTTTAGGTGTAGTTATAGCTAGTATTTGTTATGCACTGCTTACACGCCCACTTGAATCGATTTCTGACTTTTTTATTGCCAACGCAAAAACAGGTGGTGGTGGTACTAACGTTGTTAATGTTATTTTGGTTGATTTTAGAGGATTTGATACGCTTGGTGAGATTACTGTTTTAGGTATTGCTGCATTAGGCATATTTAAAATGCTTTCTAGAATTCCTCTGTTTATGCCAGCGAGTGATGGTGAAGGACGCCCATGGGCACGAGAGCGTCATCCTATTTTGTTAGCGAGTATTTCACACAGTTTATTACCACTTGCTTTGTTAGTATCGGCGTATATTTTCTTACGAGGTCATAACTTACCAGGCGGTGGGTTTATTGCTGGCTTAGTTACATCTATTGCCTTTATTTTGCAATATATGGCGCACGGTTCAGCATGGATAAGCGAACGTTTTGATGTTAATTACCGTAAAATAATTGCCTCAGGTATCGCTATTGCAATGTTTACAGGCGTGGGTAGTTGGTTCTTCGATAAGCCATTTTTAACAACGTGGTTTGATTATTTCGATATACCATTTATCGGTAAAACAGAGCTTGCCAGTGCTATTGTATTTGACCTAGGTGTGTACTTAACGGTTGTAGGTGCAACACTAATGATTTTAGCAAGCTTAGGTAACATGACAGCAGATACCCAGAAAAAAGAGGTAAATATTTAATGGAATTATTGTACGCATGTTGCGTTGGAGTATTAGTGAGTTGCGGTATTTTTTTACTGCTAAGAGCGCGTACATTCCCTGTAGTGCTAGGGCTTACTATGATTTCATACGCAGTTAATTTATTTTTGTTTTCTGCTGGTCGTCTTACCATTAACAAAGCAGTAGTACTTGGTACTGGTGCCGACTACGCTGACCCTTTACCTCAAGCATTAGTGTTAACTGCAATCGTGATTGGTTTTGCAATGACAGCATTTGTCGTTATTTTAGCAATCCGTGGTCGTGCCGACTTAGGTAGCGACCATGTTGATGGTCATTTGGTAAAAATGTCAGCTGAAAATAAGGAGCAAAAATGATTCAACATTTAGCATCCTTACCTATTTTATTACCCATGTTTGCTGCGGTTATTTTACTGCTGCCACCGTGTGGTAAAAGCGTACCAATACGACGTATTGCCTCAAGTATTATGGGCATAATTACGTTTGCAGTAAGCGTGTTTTTATTAATACATGTGTATAACACAGGTATTAACGTGTACGCCATTGGCAACTGGTCTGCGCCGTTTGGTATAGTACTTGTTGCCGATATGCTCTCAACATTATTAGTAACGCTAACTTCTTTTTTAGGGTTAGGTGTTATTTTATATAGTTGTGCAGGGGATGATGAAAAAGGCAGCTTTTTTCACCCGTTAGTTCACTTTTTAGTATTGGGCGTTAACGGCGCTTTTTTAACTGGCGATTTATTTAACGTATTTGTATTTTTTGAAGTGCTACTTATTGCCTCATATGCATTACTTATGCACGCAGGCGATAAACAAAACACGCGTGCAGCGCTGCAATACGTAATATTAAACCTAGTAGGTTCAAGCGTATTTTTAATTGGCTTAGGTATTTTGTATGGCGTATTAGGCACGCTTAATATTGCTGATATGGCACGCAAAATGCCACTTCTTACTGGCGATGATGTTTATTTAGCAAAAGCGGGTGGTTTATTACTACTTGTTGTATTTGCGTTAAAAGGGGCGTTACTACCACTTCATTTATGGTTGCCAAATACTTATGCGAGTGCCAAACCTGTGGTTGCAGCGTTATTCGCAATTATGACCAAAGTTGGTGTATATGCCATGTTACGTGTATATACAGTGATATTTGGAGAACAAGCTGGCGAACTTGAGCATATGGCACAACCTTGGTTATGGGGGTTAGCTATTGCCACCATAGTTGTAGGTGCTATAGGCGTAGTTGCAGCGCAAGATTTACGTAAATTAACTGCTAATTTAGTTGTTGTTTCGGTAGGTACTTTAGTCGCACTGATTGCATTACAAAACGTAAATGCGACTGCTGCGCTGTTATATTATTTGGTACATTCAACACTTGTTAGTGCTGCATTGTTTTTACTAGCCGATTTAATAGCAACCCAACGTGGTAAAGCAGCCGATAGGCTGGTTGGCGGACGCATGGTTAATCAGCCTTTCTTGTTAGGTGGGTGTTTTATTATCGCAGCTTTAACGGTTGTTGGAATGCCACCATTTTCGGGTTTTGTAGGAAAAATTTGGATTCTTAAAACCACTTTAAATAGTGAACAAGCTTTATTATTTTGGCCTGTCTATTTAATTACAAGTTTTGTACTACTAATAGCATTATCTCGTGCAGGTACCGGCTTGTTTTGGGAACGTAAAGATAGAAAAAATGAAAGTTCTGATGGTGTAAATGCACACCCATTACAAGTAACCGTAATAGTTTGTTTGCTTGCTTGTTCGCCATTGCTGGTTATTTTTGGTGGACCGATAAGCGAGTACATGATTGGAGCTGCAACGCAACTCCACGATATAGGCGGTGGTATTAACGCTGTACTAAAAGGAGGTTCGTAATGAGATTACAAGCCCGTTTTCGATGGTTACCAACGCCATTTCGTAGTTTGTTTTTGTTTATTGTTTGGTTATTACTCAATAATAGTGTTTCGGCAGGGCATTTAGTATTGGCAGTGTTTTTTGCCATATTTATACCTTTACTAAGCTTTTCACTACGCGATCCTCAGCCGCTTATTTTAAAGCCTGGGTTAGCATTTAAACAGTTACTTATTGTGCTTTGCGATATTGTTGTTGCCAATTTACAGGTTGCTTTACTAATACTTGGTCCAACAAAAAAACTACGTCCAGCGTTTGTAAAAATACCAATTGATTTAACGCATAATATGCCAATCACTATATTGGCAAGCAGTGTATCGTTAACACCAGGCACAGTAAGCGCAGAGGTTTATCCTATTCCTGAATCAATAAATAAGGGCGATGAGCCAATACAGCGTTATTTACTTATTCATGTGTTGGACTTAAAAGACGAAGAGGCGCTAATTAAGCAAATTAAACAACGCTACGAAGCTCCTCTCAAGGAGATATTTCAATGTTAGACACTGTATTACTTATTGTTTTTTCAATGATTGGGTTATCACTGTTACTTAATTTATGGCGATTAATTATCGGTCCATCAGTACCTGATCGAATTTTAGCGCTCGATACTATGTATATAAATGTAATAGCACTTATTATTTTATACAGTATTAGTATGGGAACAGGGCTTTACTTTGAAGCAGCATTACTTATCGCTATGCTTGGTTTTATAAGTACGGTAGCGGTGTGCAAATATTTACTTCGTGGCGATATAATCGAATAAGGTGGAATAATGATTAGCGAATGGATTGTATCAATATTATTGTTGTTTGGTGGCGCGTTTATATTAATAGGCTCGATTGGGCTTATTAAATTACCTGATTTTTTTATGCGTTTGCATGGACCTACAAAGGCAACAACACTGGGTATGGCGAGCGTTTTAATTGCTTCAATGGTTTTTTTTACCAATGCAGAGAATGGGCTTAGTGTTAAAGAAATATTGATTACAATATTTTTATTAATTACAGCGCCTATTAGTGGTTATATGTTAATTAAGTCGGCAATACACCATAAGCTTAAAGCTAAAGAGGGCACCAAAGGTCTTGATAATATAAAAAACGATTAAGTGCTTTGACTTAACATAAGAGGGAGGCTTGATGCCTCCCTCTCTTCTACAATATAAGCTAAGTGATTTAGGTGTAATTTATTACCTGTTCTTCAAGTATTCGGCTGTTTCTATAATATCTTCATGATTGCCTGATGAAAGAGCTTCGCCAACCTGATAATCATGGCATAAGGATTCTTCTTTAGTCCAAGCAGTTACGTTTTTAGCATACTTCACAAGTGTGGTATCAAACATGGGGCATTCAATATAACCATGTTCGCGAGCAGCAGACTTCCAAATAATAGAGTGCACAAAAAAAGCCAAAATAACCAGAATCAACGTAACGCAAAAAATTGTCTGGAGGTGAACAAACACTTTCTTTAGCCAAGGTTTTTTAAATAATTCATAAACCCCACGAAATACGCCAGTAAGTAACGCCGTGAACAGTATCAACCAAAGGCTTGGCGTAGCTAAACTGTCATTTGAATAAACGATGACAGGGTAGCCGCTATATGGGTACGATAGCATTTGAAAAAAGTTATCTAGCGCATGTGAAAGTAGATACCATGTTATTGCGGCTGTGAACAAAGTTAATATAACTAGCCCGATAAAATAGCCAGCAACATTTAGATCATCAAGTTCGTCTTTAATAAGCTTTACCATGGGCTTTTAAGCCCATCTAAAAGTTTACTAGTTTCTTTTTTTATTTTAATTTCTATGTGCTTAGCTAGTGATTTTGTGGTGATTAAATAAATTGGGTGTTGGTTAACAGAGGTCTGGTTTATTAATTGAATTAGCATGTGTTCTATCCTTAGTTTTTCAGCTACATCCTTTATCTATAATACCCGATAAAATACCTATAATTAAGAGTCGTGTGTGTAATTAGTGGCAGATTTACCTTGTCAGATTAAATATTATTTTTTGGTTACTAGGTGATAATAGGATTTATAAAGTAGCAGAGAGCTTTATTTCTCCCTCCTACAATATAAATTAAGTAATTTAGGTGTAATTTATTACCTGTTCTTCAAGTATTCAGCTGTTTCTATAATATCTTCATGATTGCCTGACGAAAGAGCTTCACCAACCTGATAATCATGGCATAAGGATTCTTCTTTAGTCCAAGCTGTACTGCTTTTACTAAATTTTACAAGTGTAGTATTAGAGCTAGGGCATTCAATATAACCATGTTCGCGAGCAGCAGACTTCCACACGATAGAATAAATAAAGAAAGATAAAATAGTCAAAACAAATAGAACACAGAGACCTATCAGAAGGTAGTTAATTACTTTCTTTAGCCAAGGTTTTTTAAATAGTTCATAAACTCCACGAAATACGCCAATAAGTACAATTATGCACATTATTAGCCAGAGAGGTATTGTAACGAAATTGCCACTTGTATAAACGATGACAGGGTAGTCGCTATATGGGTAAGATAGTATTTGAAGGATGTCATCTAGGTCATATGAGAACAGGTACCATGTTATTGCGGCGGTGAACAAAGTTAATGAAACTAGCGCGATAAAATAGCTAGCAATATTTAGATCGCCAAGTTCATCTTTAATAAGTTTTACCATGGGCTTTTAAGGCCATCTAAAAGTTTACTCGTTTCTTTTTTAATTTTAATCTGTATGTATTCGGATATTGATTTTGTGGTGATTAAATAAATTGGGTGTTGGTTAATAGAGGTTTGGTTTATTAATTGACTTAGCATGTGTTCTATCCTTAGTTTTTCAGCTACATCCTTTACACATAGTATCTTATCAAATAACCATAATTAATAACAATATAAAGTAAGTAGTCAAAATCAGTTCAACTTAATTATGTTTGTGCCATTATTCTACTAATTTAAAAAATAGCTGTTGACCTATGTGTCGCACCTAGGTTTATCATTCAGGTATTGAACAACCATGGAGCTACATTATGTATGTTAAGCAACTAGCAAAATTAATGGGTGTTACCCCCGATACCGTTCGCCATTACACGCGTGTGGGATTACTTAATCCAATACGCAGTGAAGAAAATGGCTATCAAGAATATACAGCCAGTGATCAGCAACGTTTAAAGTTTATTATTAGCTCACGTCAGCTTGGTTTTTCGGTTAAAGATATTCAACAGATTATTGATGAGTCGCAGCAAGGCAATTGCCCATGCCCATTAACACGTAAACTTATAACCAAACGTTTAGAAGAAACAGAAGCACTCTTTCAAGAAACGCTAAAATTGCGTACACGTATGCAAGCTGCTCTTGCTCAGTGGGACTCTTCGGCAGACGGTGCAAATGCAAGCGACGTATGCAGCTTAATAGAATCGTTTGTTGACCCAATTGACAATCAAATGAACGAAGGGGAAGCGTAATGACTACTAATACAAAAAACACCGCGCAAAACTTTATGATTGAAGGCGCTAATTGTGGCAGCTGCGTAGGTAAAATTGAAAAAGCGTTGCAAAGTGTACAAGGTGCAAAGCTGGTAGAAATGAACTTTGCAGAACGTACCGTACGTGTAGAGGGAAGTGCAGAGGAAAGCACGCTTATCAAAGCTGTCGAAAATATTGGTTATGCCGCTAAGCCAATGAGCAACGACTCCGATCAAGATGCGCTTGATGAAAAAGCTAAATCAGACGAGGCACACTATAAAAAGCTGATGCGTAATATGATGCTCGCATTAGGTGTAGGCATACCTTTAATGATATACGGGCTTATTTTTGATATGAGCGTAGCCACAAATCCACAAAGAATTGCGTGGTTTATCGTTGGTATTATTACCTTAGCTGTAATGGCTGTGTCGGGTAAGCAGTTTTATAACGGTGCTTGGCAGGCATTTAAAAATCATGCAGCAAATATGGACACGCTAATAGCACTAGGTACAGGTACTGCGTGGTTATATTCAATGTTTGTCGTTATCGCACCTAATTTATTACCTGAAGTCGCAAGGCATGTGTATTTTGAAGCATCATCGATGATCATTGGTTTAATTAGCTTAGGGCTCGCCTTTGAAGTAAAAGCGCGAGGACGGACTTCGCAAGCGATTAAACGTTTAATTGGCTTACAGCCAAAAACAGCACGTGTTATTAGATGTGGCGAAGAGAAAGACATTGATATTAGTGACGTTATAAAAAATGATGAAGTAAGAGTGCGCCCTGGTGAAAAAATCCCTGTCGATGGCGACGTTATAGAAGGTAGTAGCACGGTTGATGAGTCAATGTTAACCGGTGAACCCATGGCCGTAAGTAAAAATACAGGCGATAAGGTAGTCGCAGGAAGTATTAATAAAAGTGGTACTTTACTATTTAAAGCCACCCATATTGGCAGTGAAACAACACTCGCTAATATTATCAATATGGTAAAGCGTGCGCAAAATTCAAAGCCTTCTATTGGTCGTTTAGCTGACGTTATATCGGGCATATTTGTACCAACAGTGATGATAATTGCTGTGCTTGCGGGTTTAGCATGGTTAAACTTTGGACCTGATCCATCAATTGCGTATGCAATAGTTGCAGTAACCACAGTACTTATTATTGCTTGCCCGTGTGCGCTTGGTTTAGCTACGCCAATGTCGGTTATGGTCGGTATTGGTAAAGCTGCAGAATCTGGAATATTAATCCGAAATGGCGAGTCACTGCAAACGACCTCTAAAATCACTACTATGATTTTGGATAAAACCGGCACTATTACTCAAGGTACACCTGAGGTGACCGATGTAATTACCTTTAATAACAGTGATAAAAATACCGTAATGCAACTTGTTGGCAGCCTTGAAAATAGCTCTGAGCATCCACTTGCTGAAGCGATTACACGTTATGCTAAAAACGAGGGCTTAAGTTTAAGTAAAGTAACCGACTTTAATGCACTTACAGGTAAAGGTGTAGCAGGGAGCGTTGATGGGCAGGTATTATTATTTGGTAATAAAGCCTTAATGGATAAATACAACGTGGCAGTTGATGATGCAACCGAGCAAGCACAAACACTTGCCGCAGATGCTAAAACACCTATGTATTTTGCTAGCAACAATCAGCTACAAGCGATTATAGCCGTAGCCGATCCGATTAAAGAAGACTCAGCTGCAGCAATTAAACGTTTGCAAAGTAAAGGTATTCACTTGGTTATGCTTACAGGCGACAACAAAGCCACGGCACAAGCGGTTGCTAAGCAAGTTGGAATTGATGACTTTATAGCTGAAGTTATGCCAAACGATAAAGTAGATGAAGTCACAAAGCGCCAAGCGAACGGTGAAATAGTGGGAATGACGGGCGATGGTATCAACGATGCGCCTGCACTTGCTCAAGCTGATGTTGGCTTTGCAATAGGCACAGGCACCGATGTGGCAATCGAAAGTGCTGATATAACCCTGATGCGTGGATCGCTGCATGGGCTAGCTGATGCAATAGCCGTGAGTAGCGCGACTATTTCTAACATTAAACAAAACCTATTTGGTGCATTTGTTTATAACGTAGCGGGTATACCTATTGCTGCTGGTTTATTGTATCCATTTTTTGGAATATTGCTCAATCCCGTTATTGCAGGTGCAGCTATGGCACTTTCATCATTAACGGTAGTAAGTAACGCAAATAGATTACGTTTTTTCAAACCAGAAAAATCATAAGCTAAAGCCTTTCATTTAGGAGTAACGATTATGTTGATGATTAATATATTAGGCGCTTTATTAATAGCTGCAATTATTTACTGGTTCTGGTTATACAAACCAGAACAAACCCAGAGTGACGACAATAAAGTAAAGGTTGTTGTTAATAACGGTGTATATCAGCCTGGGCATATTAAAGTAGCTGCTAATAAAGAAGTTGAGCTAATCTTTGATCGACAAGACAGCGCCCCTTGCGCCGAAATGGTCATATTCCCACAGCTCGATATTAGTAAAACCCTTGTAATGGGCGATGGTAATACTATTAAATTACCTGCGCTTGAGGCTGGCGAATATGACTTTCATTGCCAAATGCAAATGTATAAAGGTAAGTTGATTGCTCAATAGAGTTTGAACTAAATATATAATTGAGTCGTATTAGTTTGTAACATAAATTTAGGTTATCCGGACTTAATATAAACAATGAATAAGCTAAACCCTAAGAAATTATTGAATAGTAAGTGGACGGCAGTACCTGCAATTAATAAAGAAAAACACTTTATTATTGTAAGCGTTGATTACGATGAAGATGATAACGTAATTGAATGTATTACAGAGGCTATTATTTCAAAAAGCCAATATCCAATTAGTTGGCGAGATCTAAAAGACGCAAAAAATTGGTTACAAGGTTGGAAGTAATCACTTACACAATATTATTCAATAGATAACCATTGAAACCGCTATCTATTAGCGGTTTTTTATTATTAAAAAGTTACGAATTCGCCAAATGGCAACAAACTTACGTTTTTAATTTAAAACGGCTGAATATATTTTAATTAGTCATTATTTTTATAATAAATAGCTAATTATCAATTGATTAGCTGTTTTATTTTATTTGGTTATTTTTTAATGAAAATGTGTTCAGGGTGGGTATATTAAAAAAGTAGCTTTAAGGCATGATAAAAGCTATTTATTTTGTGTTTAGTGTCTTTTTATTTCATTTTAAGTTATTGATTTTTATGTTTTATTTAAAATCAGCCAATTGGCTGTTGCTAAAAGGCAACAGGTAAAGCCTCGAGTTTCAGCTAAACCCCTCAGAAATAAACTTAAGCTATTGCTTCTACAGTATTTTTTAAAGTTGGCATTGAACTTGTAGTACCTAGACTGTATTCAGCAAAACGTGATTTAAGCCAAACGGTTAAGTCGCAATAACCCAATGAAGGATTACATTATGAAAACTTTCCAATCAACACTGGTATTAATGGCTCTAGCTTCTTCATCGGCGGCTTTTGCAGCAACAGATTTTAACACATTAGATGTCGACGGTAACGGCGCAATTAGCCAAGCAGAAGTATCGGTAGATGCCGAGCTAATGAGTCAGTTTACCGACCTTGATACTGACCAAAATGGTGAGTTATCAGAAGATGAATTTTCTCAGGCGTAAGCCTTTTTAAAACAGTTTGATGCCCAGTAATGTTATTTAAATTCTGAGTTGCCAAAGACAACCTTAATAGGCAAGGGAGCTTATTAAAAAGAATAACAAGGACGTGTTAGTACTTACATATGGGCACATTTATTCGCTATACATTACACAATGAAGGATTAAATTATGAAAACATTACAATCAACACTTGTTTTAATGGCTCTTGCTTCTTCATCAGCGGTATTTGCAAGCACAGATTTTGACACACTTGATGTCGACGGTAGTGGCACAATTAGCCAAGCTGAGGCATCGGTAGACGCTGATTTACTGGCTTTGTTTCCTGAATTAGACGTTGATGGCGACGACGAACTTTCCAAAGAAGAGTTTTCAGAATATTAATAGTCATAAACTTTGACTCCTAAAGGATCTTTGAAAAGGACTTCTCACCATTTACTAAGGCTCAAGACGAAGGAATAAACTATGAAAACATTACATAAAACACTAGCACTTATTGCATTAGCATCTTCTTCAGCTGCATTTGCAGCAGTAGATTTTGATTCTTTTGATACCGACGGCGATGGTGTTATTAATCAAACTGAAGCACAGGTTAATACACAGCTAGCAAAGTTGTTTGACGACCTAGATACGGATGCCAACGGCGAGATCTCTAAAGAAGAATTCTCTAAAGTTCAGTAAATATGTTATTTAATTAAACAAATCATACTCGGGCAGCTTAATACGTACAGTGTTAAGCTGCTTTTTTATGTGTATTTAAAAATGAACCTCTAAATTCGACCAGGGTGAATAACCCAGTACCGACAAACATCATTGCTATTGCAGGCATTAAATACACTGATAGCCTAACGCCGCTCCAAGCATCATAAGTAGACTCTCTGTACTGCTGATGTAATTATTAGTGCCAACTTGAACACTACTAATAACACTCGTTATTTATATTTCCTTAAATGCAAAAGTAAAAATAGTATGAATACGAGCCCGCTTAATGCAAAAATCCTCCAAAAAGGAGGATTTTTAACTTATAAAATAAACTTAAAACTTATTTTTTATCTTCAGCACGTTTAGCTTTAAAGTCAGACTCGCTAGTCCATTTAGGCCAATCGCCATTATTAGCAAGTTGAGTTGCAATATCGACAATTAGATTTATATCCTGCTCAACACCGCCTAATGACCAATCTGGTGAGTAATCGTCACCTTCTTTATGATATTTATTAACAATATAATCAGGGTCAGTATCACCAAGGCTCATAAATAATAAGCTCGGTACACCCTGTTTAGCCAGTGAAAAATGGTCTGATCTAAAAAACAAACCATTTTGCGGGCGAGGATCCATTTTAACTTCGCGACCTTGTTTTTTTGCCGCTTTGGCTAAGTAAGTTTCCATTGTCGATAAATCTTTACCGTATTGTAAAATATAATCTGTGGCATCAAGTACATTCATACCATCAATATTTAATAGACCAACAATTTTTTTTGTAGGCACAACGGCACCTGACGCAAATTGTGCAGAGCCAAGTAAGCCCGTTTCTTCTGCGGTAAAATTAGCAAAAATAATTGAGCGCTTAAATGGATGCGCTCTGTTTATTTTACTCATAATACGCGCTATTTCTAACGTAGCAGCTGTGCCCGATGCATTATCTACTGCACCATTATAAATTTTAGGACCGCTGTCTGTTTGCTTTGTTCCAAAGTGATCCCAGTGAGCGCTAATTACAACGTATTCATCAGGTGATTCGCTCCCTGTTATTTGAGCAACCACATTATGTGATTTAGCGTGTGATACTTCATTTTTAAACGAGAGGTTTGCTTGTAAATTTAGTGCAGTTGCTTTGAAGTTTTTATTAAGCGCTTCTTGCTTTAATTGTTGATAGCTAAGATTTGCTGATTTAAATAGCTGCTCGGTTGCGTTAAGTGTCAACCAACCCATAACAGGTAATTCGGATGCGTTTAGATTGTTATCCATTAACGTATATTTTGTGCCAGTATTTGAGCTTTCAACAACACCCCAAGGGTACGCAGCAGGTGCTGTTTCATGGACAATAAATACCGCCTTTGCACCTTGGCGTGCTGCTTCTTCATATTTATAAGTCCAACGACCGTAGTAGGTCATGGCATTACCTGTAAAAAGGTCATCATCTTGCGTTGCAAAACCAGGATCGTTAACCAGCATAACAACCGTTTTACCGGTTACATCAATATTTTTATAGTCGTTCCAGTTATACTCAGGTGCATTAATACCATAACCAACAAACACAACATCAGAGTCACGAACATCAATTAGAGGCTGTAATTGTTGGGTACGCGCAGTAAAATCTGTACCTGCTTTAAATGTGAGGTCACCCATTTTTAACTGCATGTTTTGATCAGCTGTGATCATTGCCATTTCGACTGGTTGTAAAAATTTATTTTTATAGGCGCCAGTTAACCCCATCGCTTTATACTGATCGGCTAAGTAGCCAACTGTTTTTACTTCACCGTGGGTAAGTGGTCCGCGTCCCTCAAAATCGTCGGAAGCAAGCGTTTTAATATGCTGTTTTACATTGCTTAGGCTTACGCCAGTTGTTTTTTCGAGCTTTGGTTGTTCACTTGCTTGCTCTGAACAGCCAAGTAATGCAACTAGCAAGCTTAGGCTTGCCGTTTTTAAAATAGTAGATGCCATGGTCTTCATTTTATTATTAAAAGTTACATTTAATATAAGGAAGCAAAGCAGTGATGTCGAATGTTTATAGATACTTTTTACACAATTTTCGATTAGCTTTATCAAGTGCATAAATAACAGACAAGACAATGCCCAATTTAATGGGTTTTCGTGATTTATTTTTTTATAGAAATATTAGGGTCTGTTGTTCTTTCAAGGTTAAATTTTCAGCAGTCTGTTTGGTATTTAGGCAAGGCAGAGCCTATGCAGTGTGGTTATTCCCCATAAATAGGCGATAACGTAGCATAAAGGCAAGACAGGCGCTGCCCAAAGGGTTCTTACTAGGGGCTATTTACTCTTTGTTGCCTATAGGTAAGGGGCGTGAGCAGGACGCGTAAGCTTTGCTCGGTTTTTACTTATTCTTACATGGATGTAAGTCAGTAGAATAACGCAGGAGCAGTTATCGAGACCACTAGGTTACAAATCTCGCGCCGCGATTAAATAGCCCCTAGTTTGAACAAATTTTAATCCGCAAAGATCCACAGACCCTAAAGCACTAATTTATTAGGTATGTGCGCAGACACAATGAGGCCATTGTAAATGGTAGCTAGCAGTATTTTACTTCCGCGCGTAGTTT
This sequence comes from Pseudoalteromonas sp. SWXJZ94C, assembly GCF_015864385.1. NCBI lineage: Bacteria > Pseudomonadati > Pseudomonadota > Gammaproteobacteria > Alteromonadales > Pseudoalteromonadaceae > Pseudoalteromonas > Pseudoalteromonas sp. SWXJZ94C. Next base: position 32,142 of record NZ_JADYXF010000034.1, on the reverse strand, counting down.
TCGTTAAACTATAACGTTTTTATATTATCCGCTTTTAGCAAAAAACCAGCATAAGCTGGTTTTTTGAACTTTAAGTAATGTGTTATTACTTAAGCGTCGGCTAATTTTACGCGAATTTTGCTTTTATCAACAGTAGCTTGGTTAAGAGCTGCAATAGCGCCTTTAACTTCTATGTCGTTTGGCATTTCTACAAAAGCAAAACCTTTTGATTGGCCAGTTTCTTTATCAAGTACTAAGTTACAGGTAGTCACTTTACCGTGCTCTGTAAATAAAGTACGAAGCTCATGCTCAGTTGTAGCACGAGATAAGTTACGAACTAATAGTTTCATAATGAACCTAAATAATTATGTCAGTACTAATTATCTCAAGTAACTCGGGTTTAACCTAATTTTATTTTAAAAAGGGCAAATTCATTTTATTAAACGCATATCGACTGCTATGAACACATACGTTAGTATGGATTTTATGGATATATTTTAGGTGGTAATTTCTGTACGAAAATAGAAATAACTAACACATAAAACTCACTCAATAAATAAGGATTATTCATGATTGATAATAAGTTTGATACCTATAACCCTGTAATTAATGAACTCGTATCAGAGAGTATTAACTGCTCACCAGACTCATGGGAAAAAGGTCGATTGTCAATTAGCTGTGATGGTAGGGCGATTAACTATAAATTAAGAAATAGTGATTCATCCGATACGGCAGTAATAAGTGAATCACTTAGGCGACTCTGTGAGCAGCTTTATGTGACAATGATGCAAAATGGTGACACATGGACAGAAGCCTTTATCAACTTTTTTGTAGAAGATGATTCGTGGTGCTTTAATATCGAATTTGAGTATGAAAATAAAAGTTAATTAAACTTTTACGTTAGTTACTTTTAAAAAATTAATAGTATTGCATCAAATAACCTCATGTTTTGGTCAAAAAATAGATTTAATATTATGGATACGTTAGACAGTTCATGGACACCCATGCTTGCATTATTAATACCTCTTTTATATGTGTTATTTTGCATTATTAAAAAAATGACAGCAAAATCTATATTTAAATATGGTGTACCTATCTGCATTTTATCAGGCATATTTATCGAAGTTGCAGTGCAACGCCACCCGCATGTTCCTGTTTTCATGGTATCTTTATTGATACTGGTATATTTTGTGACTATTGCTCTTTTTACTATTTTTATAAGAAGCCTATATCGAATATTTACAAGTAAAAAAGTAAGCGTTAAGGTGTAGGTTATTAATTTTATTAGAAAATATAGTGGGTTTTTTAATTTATTCATTCGATAAAAAATTACTATATAAGTTTTTATTAGGAAGTTATGTATGCTAAAAAAAATATATGAAAATTTTTGGTACAAAGAAGAGGATGAAAAGCTATTGGGCGCTAGTGTTCAAAGCCTACAGTCTTTTGAAGAGAAAACGGGCATAAAGTTACCTGTCGAATTCAAACACCTTTACACGTTATCTGATGGTGGATTTGTAAACCTTGAATTAAATTGTGATAGTGAAATAGCTCAAACATCCGTTCCAGCCTTTTCAGCTTTAAGTGAGTTAAATCTTAGTCATTATGATTCAAATACAGGGTTTGACTATGAAGCCGCAGGTATACCAGAGGGCTTAATTATTCTTGGCTCGCACGGACATGATTTTTATGCACTAGATTATCGAGGAGGAAAGAGTGACCCCAAAGTAGTTTATGGCGATGGGGAAGATAGAGTTGATGTTATTGCTAACAGCTTTTTAGAATTTATTTTATGTTTGGAACAAGAATAGTGATTTAAATATAGTGAGCTTCAACGTTAATGCGCTCTATTCCAAATTTTAAATAAAGTATTAATCTGCAAGTTTATGTATCTTTTTTTGTAACAGATTAAATGATTAAAATTAATTCCTCCTATTACATAAACTAACTTTTACAAGTGCGAAGGAATATATGCATTATAGTTTCGAAAAGTATTGTGAAAACCAAGGAGTGTATTTAAATAATCCAATATCAGCTGAGCTTAATAGCCATGTTACGCCATTATTTAAAGTATGCTTTGGGGATCGTTTTACCCTTGAATATATGCACTTTCTGACGTTGACTGATGGCATTCAAATAAATAACGCCATTCTTTTTAGTGCAGAGGAATTGTTAAGCGAACTGAATACATCTCAGAGTTCACTTGAGCTGGGGAGTAACGGCAATATGGATACTTACAAATTTTGTGCGATTCGTAACCAGTATCTAGTGGTTAACTTTTTCGCACACGATGAAGTATTTGAATCATTTGATACTTTGCCACAATTATTTGAGTACATAATATCCATTTCATTATAAAATTACTTCAATAGGGCAGAATTATAGCGTGTTGTTTAGTGCAATTTTCTTATCGTTAGATAGATTTTATGTAAGCATATAGGTTTTAAACGCAGGATAAATAAACGACTCCTCCTTTGCGTATACGCGCTTAACAAAAAAGCCGTTAGAGTTTTATCCCTAACGGCTTTTTTACGCATAATTAAAGTGACTATTTCACTTCTTTACCCGCTGCTTGTTGGTCTGCATGATAGCTTGAGCGTACAAACGGGCCTGACGCCGCGTGAGTAAATCCAATTTCATCTGCATACGCTTTTAAACCGTCAAACTCTACTGGTGGCACGTAGCGTTTAACAGGTAAATGGTGCTTAGAAGGCTGTAGGTATTGTCCTACAGTAAGCATGTCAACGTTGTGCGCACGTAAATCGCGAAGTACTTCTTCAATTTCGCTAATTTCTTCACCTAAACCAACCATTAACCCTGATTTAGTTTTAACTTCTGGGTGAGCTTCTTTAAAACGGCGCAGTAATTCTAACGACCATTTGTAATCGGCACCTGGGCGCGCGAGTTTGTATAAACGCGGCGCAGTTTCAAGATTGTGATTAAACACATCTGGTGGCGTCTCAATTAAAATTTCTAACGCACGGTCCATACGACCACGAAAATCAGGCACTAAAATTTCAATAGTAATAGTTGGGTTATGTTTGCGAATTTCGCGAATACAATCGGCAAAATGCTGAGCACCGCCGTCACGTAAATCATCACGGTCAACCGAGGTAATTACTACGTAGCTAAGCTTCATATCTTTAATGGTTAGCGCTAGTTTTTCAGGCTCGGTTGCATCTGGCTTTAATGGACGACCATGTGCTACATCACAAAATGGGCAGCGACGAGTACAAATAGCACCTAAAATCATAAAGGTAGCTGTACCGTGGTTAAAACATTCAGATAGGTTAGGGCACGAAGCCTCTTCACATACCGAGTGTAAGCCATGCTTTCGCAGTGCTTTTTTAATACCGTCAATGCGATCAGTTGATTTAGGTAAGCGAATTTTTAACCATTCTGGCTTACGCAACATTTCGGTTTTTTCTGTAGGTAAAACTTTAACTGGGATCAACGCCATTTTTTCAGCGTCGCGTAGTTTTACACCTGGTTCCATTTTGACTGGTTTATTCATTCGTTTTCAAACCCTTCAGTATGCTTAACCTGTGTTGCATTAAGCTTATTGATCATGTGTTTTACCAATCCTTCACCTGCACTTTCTAGGTTTTGAGGACCCTTTAATTCTTTAGTTTGCACCATATTCATGCCCGCATAACCACATGGGTTAATGCGTAAAAATGGACTTAAGTCCATGTTAACATTTAATGCCAAGCCATGAAATGAGCAACCACGACGAACTCTTAATCCAAGTGATGCTATTTTGCTATCGTTAACGTAAACACCGGGTGCATCAGCTTTAGCATACGCTTCAATACCGTACTCGGCGAGTGATTCTATAATGCACTCTTCAAGCCACGTAACAAGTTCACGTACACCAATTTTTAAACGGCGTAAATTAAATAATACATACATCATTTGCTGACCAGGACCGTGATAAGTCACTTGCCCGCCACGGTCTACTTTAATAACCTCTATGTCGCCAGGAGCAAGTAAATGCTCATCTTTACCAGCTTGACCTTGGGTGAATACACTCTCGTGCTCTACAAGCCAAATTTCATCTGGCGTATTTTCATCACGGGTGTCGGTAAAGTCCTGCATTTTTTGCCAAATTGGCATATAACGCTGACGACCCAGTTGGCGTACAATTAAGGTGTTTTCGCTCACAACAAATCTCAACTATGGCTTAAAGCATGTGTCGTACGTCATCAATATTACTGATCACGTTGTAAATTTCTTCAATATGTTTGCCACTCGTTACTGTTGCAACAAGACTTACTGACTCGTAATTACCTTTACTGCTTGGTTTTACTTTAGGTGCGTAGTCGCCAGGTGCAATTGGTTGTAACTTAGCTAAAATTTGATCCGTTAAATTTACATTAGCTAAACCCATTATTCTAAATGTGAATGGGCAAGGGTATTCTAAGTACTCATCAAATTTTGTATCTTTAACAGGTTGAACCACGACGGTGACTCCTCAAACAAGTAAAATGAAGGCGCTATGCAAAACGCTAGGCGTTAAACTGACAGGCTAATGGCAATCTTGAGTAAATACAGTTTTGGATACTCCAAAAATAACAACTCAATATGATTGGTTTATATGGGGCGCATTCTAACATTTTTCAAGCAAAAAAAAACGCCTCACAATGGAGGCGTTTAAATTAGTTTCTCAAGTTATGAGGCAATTGTAAATTACTGCATAATTTGTAAGCGTAAGTAGTCATAAATTTTACTAAAGAAGCTACCTTCTTCCACTTCTTCAAGTGTTACTAGTGGGTACTGAGCAATGTCTTCGCCTTCTAGTTGTAAGAATAACGTACCTACTTTAGTACCTTTGGCAAGTGGTGCTTCAAGTGTGTTATCTAGCTCAAAGTTAGCTTTAAGGTTTTTATGCTGACCACGTGGAATAGTAATAGGTGTATCTTCTAAAATACCTAAAGATACGTTTTCTTTATTACCCATCCAAATACGTTGTTCTGCAAAGCTGTCGCCTGCTTTGTAAGGAGTAATTGTTTCATAAAAACGAAAACCATAGTTAAGTAGCTTTTTGCTTTCTACTTTACGAGCTCGTTCGCTTGAAGTACCCATCACAACAGCAATTAAACGCATATCGTTTTTAGTTGCAGATGTTACTAAGCTATAACCCGCGTCTGATGTGTGACCTGTTTTAATACCGTCAACATCTAAGCTTTCGTCCCACAGTAGTGAGTTACGGTTGTATTGCTTAATACCATTGTAAGTAAATGACTTTTGCTTATAAAGTGCATACTCATTTGGTACGTCACGTATAAGTGCAGCACCTAACGTTGCCATATCTCGTGGCGTTGTATAATGCTCATTGGTATCAAGACCATGACTATTGATGAAGTGACTGTTGCTCATACCTAATTTAGCTGCGTGAGCATTCATTAAATCAGCAAACGCGCTTTCACTACCTGCTATATGCTCAGCCATTGCAACACAGGCATCGTTACCCGATTGAATGATAATGCCGTGATTAAGTTCATCAACACTAATTTGCTTACCTACTTCAATAAACATTTTAGATGATTCAGGGAAGTTTTTAGCCCATGCCTTTTCACTCACAGTAACCATATCGGTTGGTGCTATGTTACCGGCTTTAATTTCGTTACCAATTACATAACTGGTCATCATTTTAGTTAAGCTTGCAGGTGCTAATTGTGTATCGGCTTCACCTTCGGCGATTACTTTACCAGTAGTAAAGTCGACTAAAAAATAACCTTTAGCATTAACTTGAGGTGGTGCCGGAATAATCTGGGCGGTGGCTGAAAATACAGCGGCAGAACAAGCTAAGCCGCATACACCTTTGAGGATTTTTTGTTTAATAGATTTCATCATACTCATTAATGGTTAAAGTTAAAGATTCGCGTTACGCCATTTTAAAGGTCTTACTGAGTGTAAAGCAAGAACGCGTTTTGAAATTGATTTTGTTTTAATTTATTTAATACTTCTTGTGCATGTGAGGCATCTTTTATCGGACCTAAATGCAACCTGTAAATAGCGTCTTTTTGAACGATATTTGTTGGTAATTTATATTGCTCTCGCAAGGTACTCGCTAGTGCTTCTATATTCATTAAAGTGCTACCCGCAGCTACCTGAATGTAGGTCTGATGTGCAACCGAATCAGGAAGCGTAACGGCTTCAAGCTTAACCTTTGCTGTACCATGGTTGTAGTAACCGAGCTTATAAGCAGCTGCATATGAAAGGTCAATTAGTCTATCGTCATGAAAAGGACCTCGGTCATTTACACGCACAATAACTGATTTACCATTGGCTGTGTTTGTTACTTTAACAAAACTAGGTAATGGCAGCGTTTTATGCGCCGCAGTCATGGCAAACATATCATATGTTTCACCATTTGACGTGTGATAGCCATGAAACTTACGTCCGTACCACGATGCAATACCTTCTTCACTGTAACCCGTTTCGTCAAGCATAGGGCTATAGCGTTTACCAAGAACCTCGTAAGGTCTACCTGCACTGGCGCTTTTGGTTACTTCGGTTACGGTTGCATCTTGCATTTCAATTGCAGTAGGCACACGTAAAGGAGCTGAGTCGTGGCGCATACTATAACGGCTACTTGAGCCGCTATTAGAACTACTACAAGCGCTTAATAATGTAATTAATAGTGTAGTGAGTAAAAGTTGTATATAAAGTCGCATTATTTTAAAAGCATCCTTTTATCAGTCGCAATCGACATAATAATACCAAAACCAGCCATTAACGTGACCATTGACGTTCCACCATAACTTATTAGAGGCAACGGTACACCTACTACAGGCAACAACCCAGATACCATGCCTATATTTACAAAAACATAAACAAAAAAGGTCAGTGTAAGTGCGCCTGCAAGTAATTTACCAAAAGCATCTTGTGCGTTTACAGCAATGAACAAGCCACGACCTATAATAAATAAGTACAGGCTAAGTAATATGCATACTCCAAATAAACCAAACTCTTCACTTAAAACTGAGAATATAAAATCGGTATGGCGTTCTGGTAAAAACTCTAATTGTGATTGCGTGCCAAGCAACCAACCTTTGCCTTCAATGCCACCAGAGCCAATCGCTATTTTTGATTGAATAATGTGATAACCCGAACCAAGGGGATCACTCTCAGGGTCTAAAAAGGTAAGTACACGTTGCTTTTGATAGTCGTGCATTCCGTAATGCCAAAATGGCCATGCGGCAAGTGCAACAATAGAGCTTAAAAAGCCTATCAAGCGCCAGCTTAAGCCTGATAAAAACAATACAAATATACCCGAGCTTGCAATAAGTATGGCTGTGCCTAAATCGGGTTGTTCTTTAATTAATAAGGTAGGGAGCATTACTATCATAAAACCAATAATTAAATGGATAGGGCGAGGCGGTAGGTGATTACGACCTATATACCATGCAACCATCATTGGCACTGCAAGCTTCATTAATTCAGCAGGTTGAAACCGTGTAATACCTAAATCTAACCAGCGTTGTGCGCCTTTAGAGCTTACACCAAATAAAAGTACGCCAACTAACATAAGTAACCCAACACAATAAAGAGGGATAACTAAACGCTTTAAAGTAGCGGGTGAAAACTGCGCTAAAATAACCATGCCTAAAATAGCACCGCCCATGCGGGTAATATGACGAATCATCATAGAAGAATCTTGACCACTGGCGCTATAAACGACTGTAATACTGCCTGCCATCATTATTAGTAACGCAATGAGCAGTGGTAAATCAAGATGCATACGCATCCAAATAGAGCGTTCATCGTGCAAAGTGGTCATGGTGTATCATTCCTTGCAAGATCAACGGGATTTGCAGCAAAATAGTAATCCATAAGTTGGCGAGCAATTTGAATGCCGCCATGGTTGTTTTCTAATACAACAGAAACCACTATTTTTGGATCGGTATACGGTGCAAAGCCAACATAAATAGTGTTATCGCGTTGACGTTCTTTAAGTGACTCTGCATCGTAGCGTTCGCCTTGTGCAATACTTACTATTTGTGCAGTACCCGTTTTACCCGCAGAGTCATATGTCGTGCCTTTAAATGCTTTATGTGCGGTACCGGAAACTTTTTTAACCGTGTTATGCATTGCATCTAAAGAGACTTGCCAATGACGGGGATCTTTTAAAATAACAGGCGGCTTTTCTTCATTATTAATTTGTTGAATATCGTTATCTTTTTTTACAACCTGCACTAAATGAGGAGGGTGGTTAAGACCGCGATTCACTAATATATTTGTTGCGTTTGCAATTTGAATTGGAGTTGCAGTCCAGTAACCTTGTCCAATACCTACAGAAATAGTATCACCACGCCACCACGACTCTTTAAAGCGACCTTCTTTCCATTCTTTTGAAGGCAATATTGCAGTAGTTTCTTCGTGAATATCAATACCTGATAAGTCACCATAACCAAAGCGCGCCATAAAATCGCTTATTTTGGTAATACCTAAGCGATAAGCAGCGTCATAAAAGTAGGTATCACACGACTCTTCAATTGCCTTATAAACATCAACATGACCATGTCCCCAACGTTTCCAGTCGCGCCATTTATGTTCAACGTTCGGAATCTGAAAAAAGCCCGGATCCCAAAGAGAAGTTGTTTCACTTACTATGTTTTCTTCAAGTGCTAGTACCGCCATAAGCGGTTTAACTGTAGAGGCAGGAGCGTAACGCCCTTGCGTAGTTCTGTTTATAAGTGGGCGATCTTGATTAAGTAATGCTTTGTAATTTTTGCTACTTATACCGTGTACAAATAAATTAGGGTCGTAACTAGGGTTTGAATAAAGCGCCAGTACGCCACCATCTTTTGCATCCATAACCACAACAGCGCCACGCATATCTTTAAGTGCATGCTGTGCTATTTGCTGTAAACCAACATCGAGTGTCAGTACTAAATCGCTACCAGGCTGAGGAGGGGTCATACTTAATGTGCGAATAATACGTCCACGGTTATTTACTTCTACGCGTTGAGAGCCTACTTTTCCGTGCAGTATTTCTTCATAGTATTTTTCAATACCGAGTTTACCAATATCATGTGTTGCACGGTAATTAGTTGCTCGGTCTTCTTGTTCTAGTTGGTTTAGCTCTTTTCTATTAAGTTTTGCTACGTAACCCAACGCATGGGTGAGGGTATCGCCAAACGAATAATAACGAGCAAGACGTGCCTCAATGCTAAAACCAGGGAATTTATGTTGATTAACCGAAAATCGAGCCACATCGGTTTCATCTAAGCGTGATTTAAGAACCTGTGATTTAAAACGACGTGTGTGCTTTATATCTTTTAAAAAGTCTTCTTTTTCTTGCTCAGTAATAGTGATTAGCTTGCTTACTTGTTCAAGCGATTCGGCTAAATCGTCCACTTCTTCGGGTATTACTTCAAGATTATAAACAGGTTTGTTTTCGGCAAGTAATACACCATTACGATCGTAAATTAGACCACGGTTAGGTGCAATTGGTATAACTTTAATGCGGTTATCGTTAGAGCGGGTTTGATAGTCTTCGTGATCTTCTACTTGAATAGTATAAAGATTAGAAAGTAGTACAGCGACTAACGCTAATACAAAAACAAAACCCACAAATGCACGCCTAGCAAATAAGTTTGCCTCTGCGGAGTGGTCACGAATAGTGGGTCTATGTTTTAGCATGGCAAGGGGTTACTCGCGATGATAAGGATGGTTGTTATTTAAGCTCCAGCCTCGGTAAAGGCTTTCTGCAACAATTATACGCACCATAGGGTGCGGTAATGTTAAATTAGATAACGACCATTTTTGCTCAGAAGCGTCAATACATTCTGGAGCAAGTCCTTCAGGTCCGCCAATAAGTAAACTTACATCGCGCCCATCGAGTTGCCATTTTTCCATATTTTTAGCAAGTTGGTGTGTATCGAGTGCTTTCCCTGTTACTTCTAACGTAACAATACGATTGCCTTTTGGAATAGCCGCTAAAGTTTTTTCACCTTCAATGTGTAAAATACGCTTTATATCTGCATTTTTACCACGTTTTCCGGCTGGAATTTCGATTAACTCAAGCGCCATATCTTTAGGGAAACGGCGCTGATACTCTGCAAAACCCGTCTCTACCCATGCTGGCATTTTTGTACCAACAGCAATCATTTGTATTTTCACGTATTACTTCCAAGCATTGTCTAAAATGAGTGAGCGTTTAGCCCCACAGTTTTTCTAGATCGTAATAGATACGTGCTTCGCTTTGCATCACGTGTACAACCACATCACCTAAATCAACCAGTGCCCATTCGCCGTCGCTTTCACCTTCATAACCTAGAGGCTCTGAATCGGCATGGCGAGCTTCTTTTGCTAAATGATCAGCAATTGACTGTACGTGACGTTTAGATGTACCAGAACAAATAACCATATAGTCAGTGATGTCTGATGTCTTCGTTACGTCAATATGAATGATGTCACGCGCTTTCATATCGTCAATTTTATCCATTGCAAAGGCGAGTAGTTGTTTTGAATCCAAGGTTTTGTCTCAATTTAAAAATTTAATGGCGCGCATTTTAACACGCTAAGGGTTTTTAAGCATCAATTTGATAGAGCTGATGCACTTCTATGTAATGACTCACTGCATCGGGTAATAGTTCATTCTTTTTATTACTTTTTTTTAGCTGCTTGCGAATGGTACTAGAGGCCGCATCATGCGTTTCACCGGATAAAAAATAAAGTTTTCCAGCAAGAGTTTGCTCAAGTACTGTTATTTCATCTGTTTTTGATTGTTGCATGTAATTTTCAAGGTCACCCGTTACATTACAATGTTGTGCTGGGCGCTGATAAACAACTATATGACAAAGCTGCGTTATTGCTTGCCACTCAAACCATTTATCGAGGTTGTTAAATGAGTCCATACCAATTAAAAATAAAATGGGAGTAGTGGGGTTTTCTTTACGAAGTTCTTGCAAACTTAGTAACGAATAAGATGGACCTGTTCGGTTAAGTTCTCTTAAATCGAGTTCAAAATACGAATAAGGTGCAATAGCTGCATTTAGCATACCGATACGATGCTGCGTACTAATGCCAGGTGCTGCTTTATGAGCGGGGAGTGCACAAGGCATAAAATAAAGCGTGTTTAAATTAAATGTTTTAACACATTGCAACGCCATGTTTATATGACCAGAATGCACTGGGTCAAAAGTGCCACCAAAAATTGCAATCATTTAACACCCATTAGCTTTTATTAATTAACCGCGTGGCACGGCATAGGGATATCGAGCGGTTGACAAAACTTAATACAAATATGAGCGAGCGCTTGATAAGGAGCAATTAAGTTACCTTGTTTATAACTGGCATCAAACAAAGCTACTTCACTATTTATTTGTTCAAGTGTATTTATGCTTAAACGGTTAATTGCGTTTTGCACGGGACCTTGCTGATTTTTCCAAATTGCTTTTTGCTTAAACAAATTAGCAATTGGCTCACCATTTAATAAACCAAGTTGCACACTGATAAGTGTATTGAGCTCTTTGGTTATAGCCCATAAAATACTTACTACTTCGGTATTATCGCTAGCTAGTTTATTTAATACTTTTATAGCTTGTTTAGCATGACCATTTAACAGTGCATCACTTAAATCAAAAATATCAAACTTTGCTTGATTTAATAACCCTTGCATCACTAATTGCTGAGTAATTAACGCATCGCCATGTAATAACGAGAGCTTTTCGAGTTCCTGAAAACACGCTAGCAAATTACCTTCAGTCGCATTTATTAAGCTTAGTTTTGCATCGTTTTGCATATTAAGTGATAAACGTTGGCATTGCTCGTCTAGCCATCGTTTTACATGGGAGCCTGTAAGTGGGTAGCAAGGTACAAATACGCCGAGTTTATCAAGGGCTTTAAACCAAGCGCCACGTTGTACTTCTTGGCTGGCTTTAGCACCTTTAATAATGAGGATAGTATCTGGGTTTACCAGCTCAACAACTTTTTTAAAGGTGTTGCTGCCAATAACGCCTGGTTTTTGTTGGTTTAAATCAAGCTCAATAATAGTACGTGCGCTAAATAACGACATACTTTGGTATTGAGCTATAATTTCTTGCCAATCAAAGCCTTGCATTAAGGTAAACTTAATTACCTCATCAAATCCTTGTTGCTTAGCAACGTCACGAATTTGTTGTACGCATTGGGCTTCTTGAAATGGCTCTTCGCCGAACACTAAATAAAAGGGTTTTAACCCTTTATTTAACTCGCTCGATAATTGATTAGCGTAGCAGCGCATTATAGTTGCGACAGCTCTCTAACAATACGGCGACTCGCTTGCTGACGAATTTCAGTAATAAGTAACTCAAGTTCTTTTGCTTTAGCAAGTGCATGATCTGGATCATCTTGATAGTTACGGTAAAGCTCAAAGCGTTTTTCTATTGCGTCTTCACCTGGGCGTTTAACTATGTAAGACACACCATAAGCAAGTTCGTATTCAGCAACCTGACCATTTTGAAACAACGATAACGTTTGACGTTCAACTGTTTCTCTACGTAAGTACAATTGCGCCATATTGTGAGCGGGTGCTTTTAGTTCTACATTACTTGCTTTTAGCTCGCTTTTAAGATCTTCAAACAAGGCTGACTTTTCATCGTCACCCACAAGGGTAAGTTGCTTAAGGTTATCAGGCAGGCTAGAGGCTTTTTTTAAATGAAACCCACAGCTCGATAACAAAAAGCAGACTAGCACTAAGGCTAGTCCGTTTTTAATGGCGTTAAATGCGCCCATATTAGTTAGCTACCACATTAAGTAATTTACCAGGTACGTAAATAACCTTACGAATGGTTGCACCGTCAGTAAATTTAGTTACGTTAGATTCTGCAAACGCAAGGGCTTCTACTTGCTCTTGGGTTGCATCTGCTGCCACAGTTAGCTTAGCGCGAAGCTTGCCGTTTACTTGTACGATGATAAGTTTTTCATCTTCAACAAGTGCCGACTCGTCAACTTTTGGCCATGCAGCATCTAAAATCTCGCCTTTTTTACCAAGCTCTTTCCAAAGCTCATGCGATAAATGCGGAGTAATAGGTGCAAGCATAATAACTAATGCTTCAAGTGCTTCGTTAGCGATCGCTACATCTTGTTTGTCGCTTAATGGTGCTTTTAATAACTTATTAGAAAGCTCCATAATAGCTGCAATAGCGGTGTTAAAGGTTTGACGACGTTCAACATCATCAGTCACTTTAGCAATTGCTTTGTGTAAGTCGCGACGTAGTACTTTTTGTGGATTAGTTAGCGCTGATTTATCAAGTGCTTGGTAACCTACTGTTTTAACGTCTACCGCGTATTTCCAAACACGTTTTAAGAAACGATGCGCGCCTTCAACGCCTGAGTCTGACCATTCAAGCGTTTGCTCTGGTGGTGCTGTAAACATCATGAATAAACGCACTGTATCTGCACCGTACTGGGCAATTACATGTTGTGGGTCTATACCGTTGTTTTTAGACTTAGACATTTTACTCATACCTGATGAGAATACCGGCTCGCCGTCTTCCTTATGCCATGCTTTAGTAACGCGGCCTTTTTCGTCGGTTTCGGTGTTTACATCAGTTGGCGAAATCCAAATGTCGCCGCCTTTTTCATCTTTACGATAAAATGTTTCAGCAAGTACCATACCTTGACAAAGTAAGCGGTCAAACGGCTCGTCTGAATTAACTAAACCAAAGTCACGTAATAATTTATGGAAAAAGCGCGAGTACAATAAATGTAAAATAGCGTGCTCAATACCACCAATGTATTGGTTTACTGGTAACCAGTAGTTAGCAGCAGCCGGGTCTAGCATGCCTTCATCGTATCGTGGGCTACAGTAACGAGCGTAATACCAAGACGACTCCATAAATGTGTCAAACGTATCAGTTTCGTGAAACGCAGGTGCGCCATTAACTGTTGTTTTAGCCCATTCTGGGTCTGCTTTAAGTGGTGATGTTACACCGTTCATTACCACATCTTCTGGTAAGCGAACTGGTAGCATATCTTCAGTAGCCGCAAGTTCTTTACCGTCTTCATCGCTAAGCATTGGAATTGGAGAACCCCAATAACGTTGGCGACTAACACCCCAGTCACGTAAGCGGAAGTTTACTTTACGCTCACCAACACCGAGTGCTTCTAATTTATCGGCAATCGCTTTAAAACCAGCTTCAAAATCAAGTCCGTTAAATTCACCAGAATTTACAAGCACACCTTTGTCAGTGAATGCTTCTTTATCTAGGTTTACTTCAAGGTCTGAACCTTCAGCAGGTGCAATTACTTGTTTTATGTCAAGACCGTAAGCCGTTGCAAATTCAAAATCGCGTTGGTCATGTGCAGGTACTGCCATCACAGCGCCTGAGCCGTAATGCATTAATACAAAGTTAGCTACCCAAATTGGTACTTGCTCGCCCGTTAATGGGTGAGTTGCGTAAAAGCCTGTTGCAATGCCTTTTTTCTCCATTGTTGCCATATCTGCTTCGGCTACTTTGGTGTTTTTGCATTCTTCAACAAACATCGCAATAGCGTCGCTATTTTTAGCGGCTTCTTGTGCAATAGGGTGACCACCGGCAACAGCAACATACGTAACACCCATAAAGGTATCTGGGCGTGTTGTGTATACGCTAAATGTTTCGTTGTTATCAGTGCGTTTAAATTCAATGTCGCACCCTTCAGAGCGGCCAATCCAGTTGCGCTGCATGGTTTTAACTTGCTCTGGCCAATCTTCAAGCTTGTCTAAATCGTCTAATAGCTCTTGTGCGTAGTCGGTAATTTTAATAAACCACTGTGGAATTTCTTTTTGTTCAACCACAGCGCCTGAACGCCAACCACGACCGTCAATAACTTGTTCGTTAGCAAGTACAGTTTGATCCACTGGATCCCAGTTAACAGTCGACATTTTTTTATACACTAAGCCTTTTTCGTAAAGCTTAGTAAAAAACCACTGTTCCCACTTATAATATTCAGGATGACACGTCGCAATTTCGCGATCCCAGTCATAACCAAAACCTAATTGCTTAAGTTGGTTGCGCATGTAATCAATATTCTCGTAAGTCCACTTTGCAGGGGCTGTCTTGTTTTTAATAGCAGCGTTTTCTGCAGGTAAACCAAACGCGTCCCAACCCATAGGTTGCATTACGTTTTTGCCTTGCAGGCGCTGGAAACGAGAAACAACATCACCAATAGTGTAGTTACGCACATGACCCATATGCAGTCGACCACTCGGATAAGGGAACATAGAAAGGCAGTAATACTTTTCTTTGCTCTCATCTTCAGTGACTTTAAATACCTGGTTTTCTTCCCAGTAGCTTTGTACTTTTGACTCTATATCTTGCGGGTTATATTGCTCTTGCATCTATGGTTCCAGACTTCTTGCAAACTAATAAAAAATTGCCATTAGGATACCCCAAATAAAACACTATTCACAGCGTCAAAAACATGCTTTTATTAAATTGTAACTTTCAGTGCAGGTTAACCTGCTTTTTTATAGTGTGGTTAGCTAAATACATAAGTTACAGACTGATTTAACAGCAATTTTGAAGGAGTAAAAAATGACTGATTACAAAACATGGCTTAGTGACTTTACTGATTGGCTAAAAGATGTAAAAAATAATGGCGTGAAAGACGTTGTTACCGGATTTGTTGAATCTGAGCGGGCAATTAAAGATTTAAGTCAAGAAAGGTATGAGCTCTACAAAAGTTACTTAAAGCATGATATTGAGCATATTGTAGAGCACGAATCTTATTACAATTCACTTGCATGGCAAGAGCTTAAAGAGTCTCTTTGGTTTGAGCTTTCGAACATAGAAGACAAAACACAGCTTGAGTGGCAATCGTTAAGCCAAGATATTAAGCAAAATGGTGTGTATCACGTGGGCGAATGGATAGCCATGGGCACATTAGTATGTAAGAATTGCAGACATAGCCACGACATTTATCACGCTACGCAAATAACACCTTGCATAGAGTGTGATGGAACGCAGTTTAGCCGTAAGGCTTTGCAACCCTAAATATTAGTATTAAGTGGCTATAAGCCACTTAATACGTTTAAAAGCTAGCGAATATGCTGGTAAACAAAGAAGTTAGAATGACGAAAAAATTGCTGCCATTATCCGTATCTGCACTCGCACCGAGTATTTCTACTAATCATGTAAACACGTGTATGAGTAATCCGTATCCAGAGCAACTTACTTTTATAGGGCAACAACGTGCCCAAAGTGCGCTCGACTTTTCATTAGGTATGGAACTTCCTGGTTATAACGTTTATGTAATGGGGGAGGCTGCACATGGTCGTTTTACGCTTGTAAAAGATAAGCTCAAGCAACACGCAAAAGACAGACCCACGCCTAATGAATGGTTGTACGTAAATAATTACGACGATCATCGCGAGCCTATTGCACTATTTATGCAACCAGGCCAGAGCAAGCAATTATCTGACGACATAGATTCATTTTTAGATGAAGTGCTAGACACATTTCCGGCTGCTTTTGATAACCCAGCATACCAGCGCAAAAAAAAGTCGATAGACCGCGAGTTTAACGATGCCTACGACAGCGCAATTACCGCTGTTGAAATAGCTGCACTTGAACAAAGCGTTGCACTAGTAGAAGAAAAAAGCTCAGTAGGCTTTGCACCACTTGTTGATGGAAAACAGCTAAGCGACAGCGAATTTGGCGAGCTTGAAGAAACATTACGCGAAGAGTTTTTTGAAAAAATAGAAAAACTAGAAGATGCATTAATAGAAGCGCTAATAGAATTGCCTCGTTGGAAACGCGAATCTAAAGAAAAACTTCGTAATCTTAAAAAATCGACCGCAGAGCAAGCCACTAAGCCACTTTTAAAAGACTTAGAACATAAATATGCCACGCATATTGGTGTACTGCGCTATTTAAAAGATATACGCGTTGAAATTATTGATGCCGTGCTTGAATGGCTAGATGATGAAGATGAAAGCGAAGACAACAAAGAAGATTTTGACCGCAAAGGCATGCTTACCGACTTTTTTGCTCCTAATATATTAGTTGAATTTAAAGAAGACGACGCAGCGCCAGTGGTGTATGAGCCAAATCCAACCTTTGGTAATATATTTGGTAAAATTGAATATGCTACATCGCAAGGTACGTTAATTACGAGTTACCGCTCAGTTCAGCCTGGTGCATTGCATCGCGCTAATGGCGGTTACTTAATTATGGATGCCGAAAAAATAATGGCTAACCCACAAGTGTGGGATGGTTTAAAACTTGCGTTAAAAACACATCAAATAAAAAATGATTTACCGTATCAAGACAGCACAGTAGGAACAAGTTTTACACTTCGACCACAACTGATCCCACTTGATGTGAAAATTGTTTTATTAGGCTCACGCGAGTTGTATTACACCATAGGTGAATACGACGAGGAATTTGCAGAGCTGTTTAGAGTACTTGCCGATTTTGACTACTACTTACCAAGTAGCGATAAATTGCAGTACCAGTTTATTACTAAAGTTACTGAGTATTGCGAGCAAACTTTAAAGTGCACAGCAACGCAAGCCGCTATGGTGCGTTTACTTAAGTTTAGCTACCGCCAAGCTGAGCACCACAATAAACTATCGGCTCGCTTTGCCGATGTGCTAGAACTTGTTGCTGAGGCAAGTTACTACGCTAAACAAGATAACTTAACCGTTATAGATGCACACCATATTAATGAAGCTATTGAAGGTAAGCAATATCGTACCGGGCAAATTAGCGAAAACATGCTTAGTGACATAAAAGAAGGTCACACACTTATTGCAACCAGCGGTCAAGCTATTGGTAAAGTGAATGGCTTAACGGTATTACATATTGGCGACACCTCATTTGGAACACCAGCGCGTATTACCGCGACTGTTTATGCGGGCGCCGATGGCGTTATAGACGTTGAACGCGAAGTTGAATTAGGCAAAGCAATTCACTCTAAAGGGGTTATGTTACTTACCGGTTATTTAGGTAACAAATACGCTCAGCAGTTTAGTTTAACGCTTAGTGCTAATATTGCCATAGAGCAAAGTTACGGCTACATAGATGGCGATAGCGCATCTTTAGCAGAGCTTTGTGCACTTATTTCGTCTATTACAAGCCTACCTATTAGCCAATCAATAGCGCTCACGGGTTCTATAAACCAACATGGTGATGTGCAAGCCATTGGTGGCGTAAATGAAAAAATAGAAGGCTTTTTTAAGCTGTGTAAAATGCGTGGCTTAACCGGTACGCAAGGCGTTATTATTCCTAAATCAAACCAAGTTAACCTAGTGCTTGATGACGAAATACTTAATGCAGTAGAGAGCGGTAAATTTAATATTTACGCAGTAGAAACCGTAGACCAAGCACTTAACTTGCTAATGGATATAGAAGCGGGCGATATAATTGATGACCAGTACCCAAAAAGCTCAGTAAACGGTATTGCACTTGCTCGCCTTAAAGAAATTGCCGACATAGTAAATGGCGATGATGAAAAAGACGAAGAGCTAGATAACGAAAAAGGTTAATTATGATCAATATAATTTTGGCGGTGGTTATCGCCATTTTTTGTTTTTTAATATTTCAAAATAGTAAAAAAGCAAAGCAACAAGCAGGTATAAACGCACAAATAGGTGCAGATTACTTAGCCGCTAACGCAAAGGTAGAGGGCGTAGTCGAAACCACTTCAGGCTTGCAGTATAAAGTAATACATAAAAGCGAAAGCGAAAACACACCAAGCCCAACAAGCATGGTTAACGTGCATTACCACGGCACACTAATCGACGGCACTGTGTTTGACAGCTCAGTAGAGCGTAAAACACCTATTAGCTTTGGTTTGCACCAAGTTATTAAAGGTTGGACCGAAGGCTTACAACTAATGAGCCCAGGCGATAAATATACCTTTTATGTACCGTATCAATTAGCGTACGGCGAAAAACGGGTAGGGAGTATTCCTCCTGCCTCAGTACTTATTTTTGAAGTAGAGTTACTGGCAATTGAGTCTTAGTGATTAAATAACAAGGAAGTAAATTATGAATAAAGACGAATTACTTAAAATAGCCAAGGGTGATATTAACTTTACCTTTCAATCTATTATTTATGCATTAGCGGTATGCTTACTAGTTGCAGCTGTTTTTTTACTAGAGATGAGCGTTAACCTACAAATGGGTTTAATAGTTTGTATTATTGGTGTGTTTGGAATGACTATTTATAATAATTTAAATACTCGCCTAAATGCGGCGCTTGCACTTATTGCGCTCTCACAAGATAACCAAAGCACTAAGTAAGCAAACGAGTTAGTTTTAAGCCCTACTTTAATAAAGTGGGGCTTTTTGCTTTTAGCTAACATTAAAGTTTGCTCAAGGATTTTAATGCTAGGTCGATACCTATAATAGTTACAAAGCTATTTTAGGGATAAAATAATGAAGATTTCACCGACTCCCATTCCATACCAAGTACACAGCTCAAATACTCAACCTTTAGCGCAATCAGATAAACTACCTGTTGAAAAAGCGAGTGAAGAAAAGAGCGAGGAAGAACCAAAATATGTGCTATCAAAGTTTTTAGATACTAAAGCACAGCAATACAGTGAAGATAATGCAACGTTTGGCGATCAGTATAAAAATCTCGAAAAAGTATATAAGCATTTCACGGGGCGAGTTATTGCGCTGCAAGAGCAAATAAACAAACTAAAACAAAGCCCTGCACAACGTAGTTTAATCATAAGCACGACAGTAAATGAGTCAGATAAAAGTGATGCGAGTTTAATTTTAGATGCTGAGCATCTAGGTTCTAAAAAATATAAAAACACACAGCAACAAGATCAAATAGATATGTTAGAGATGCAATTAGGAGAGCTAAAATCAGAGCAAGCAGCAGTAAAACAACAAATGGTTGAATTAGTTATTAGTGAAATGAAAAGGCGAGGCGATCACGACTACACTGTTTAACCGAAACGCAGGATAAAATCTATATCAAGCAGTAATTTCAGCATTAACTGTGTTTAATTTACTTACAACCGACCAGCTATTTACGCGTAAATTTGCCTTTCTTTTCATTAAAAACCCCTTTAACCAAAGTTCAGTTTATTTAGCGCCACCACACGCTGGTGGGTTACCCTGTAAACTCAATTTTACCCACTTCAAGTTTAAATTTACCTTCTTGCTTACCTGCAATCATAAAGCCTAGTTGCTTAATATCATCAAAATCAATAACAGGCTGTTGCTCAAGCACACGACCGCGATACGTTAAAGTAAAATCACTCGGGGTAAAGTTTATATCTACCCATTCATTTATTACTGTTTTAAATGAGTGGGAATAGGCTGCGCCATCAAGGGAGCTGGTTGTTCTGAGCCTAAGCTGATAGGTTTGTCCATCGCCTTTAACACGCAGCGTTATACCTTTAGTATTTTGGCTTTGTGTATTTAGCGCTGTGCGTATTGATGCAAAGCCACCGTTGTTATCAAGCGAAACATTGCCTGTAAAAAGCAAACTTTCTTGAGTTTGTGTTACTTCGCTATTAGATACACCGCCCATTACTGAGTCGTTAACAACGTACCAGCGCTGGTTTGCATTCGCTTCAGTGCTTAAAAGTAATACATTAAATACAAAAAGTGATGATAGTTGTTTGGTTGTCATTGGTGCCTCTTAATTAGCTTTAAGTAAGTTGAGTACTTATAACTAATACGTTTTAACAACGTATTTGTTCACTTCTTTAAAACTAATTATTTTTACGAGCCCACTTATCCATTATTTTATTAAATAATATTTGGTCATCAGTTTGTTCACCGGGGCAGTTCTGCGCGCTGCCTTCAGGCATGCCATTACTACCAAATACGGTTGAAGTATCAATTAAATAGCATTTACCATTAAATTTTTCTAATCGTCGTGTGCCAGTTGTATTTTGGCTAATAACTTCCGATTTTTGTGTTTTAACCGGCGTTTTAATTGTAGGCGTTACTACTATTGCATCATCAGTGTTACTTGCTTCGCCAAAGGTGATCATTTTTTTATGCGTTAAGTTATTTATAGGTGCGCCATAAATTGGCGCATATGGGTTAAGTGTTTTAAACGTTTGCGTGTTTGTATTCGTAGTTTGGGAAGGACTTTGAAGTTTATCTATAATAGTGGGCTTTATTAATTTTGTTGCTTTTGATTTTTCGTAACGTTGTTTAGGTACTTTAATAACTTGTGTTTGAGTTGTAGGTGTTTTATTAGTGCTTACAGGTTCAGGTGCTTTTTTTACTTCTAGTTTTGCAGGCTCAATAATAGGTGCGTTAGTGGTGGTGTTAACGGTGCTTAACTTAGTTTGCGTTGATAAGTTAACCATTACATAAGCGCTTATTACAGTGTCTTTTTTTGTTTGAGGCGCTTTAACCTTTATCTCTTGTGAAAATAATAAGTACAGCAATACACTATGTATACATAACGATATAGCCCACGGCCACGCATTCCCTTTATTCACACTTATTCCTCATCGTAATAGCTATGTTATGAGTTAATAAAATGCATTTAGTTCGCCTAATATTAAGAGTTGTTATTAGTTTATTTACTTTAGCTTTACCTAGAGAAAAAATAAAATGCGTAAGTTAACCGAGTTATCTATTTTAATAACAACAATATAAATAAAAGCCAAAGAGGTAGAACAATCAGGATAATCGAATTTTGAAACCAAAGAAGTTGCTACCCCCTACGCTTTTAAAATTGACAGTGCTTTACTGGGCTTGCCTTTAGCTACGCCAATTCGGCGTGCACTAGCGATTATATTTGATGTTGCATTGATTTTTTAGCCACCATACTCAGTGCTGCTTTAGTCGCATTTGTAGGTGCAATGGCTTTTTATCACGGCACAGAAAAAAGCTCCTCCTTGAATAGAACTTTTGGCGAATAGTATTAAAAATATTAACGGCGGGTATATTTTTTTGTAAATCCACTGACCATACTTTCGATAGCGATAGACTTATTTGGAGACGATAACGCTATTCAAGAAATAAAAATAGAGCAAAAAGATCGGCTATGGTTGTTATTAAAGGTAACTTGAACCAATCAACGGACGTTGAAACGGTTGTAGATGCAGTGAAAGAGTAATAAAAACTAACGAGATTATAAAAAAGTGTAGCTTTAAATAAAAAAAGGTCTAAAATTAGTACTTAATTTAGTTCTTTATAGGTGTTTTATGAGACAGGTTTTAGCTGATTGTTCGGCAAGTATTTCTGAACTTAAAAAAAATCCAACAGCACTTTTGAATGAAGCAGATGGTGCTGCAATAGCCATATTAAATCATAATAAACCCGCAGCTTATTTAGTGCCCGCTGAGATGTATGAACTACTAATGGAGCAACTTGATGATTATGAATTAACTAAAGTTGTTGAGAGCCGCAGAGGCGATTTATCTCAAGCGGTTGAAGTTAGTATAGATGACTTATAAGCTAAAATTTTTACCTGCAGCACTAAAAGAGTGGGGAAAGCTTGCACCTCCACTTAAAAGCCAGTTTAAAAAGAAGCTTACTGAGCGCTTAGATAACCCACATGTGCCAGCCTCTAAATTGCGGGGCTTTGATAATGTTTACAAAATAAAATTGCGTACAGCAGGGTATCGCTTAGCTTACGAAGTTATTGACGACGAAGTAGTGGTTTATGTACTCGCAATTGGTAAGCGTGATAAAGATGCAATATATAAAAAGTTAACGTCACGAATTTAAATAGTTAATCAAAATTAGTATTGGACTAAGATATTTATGGAACTCGCAAAAGGATTTTTTTGTAACCGTAGTAATTGGGTTTATTTTACTGCAATTAGTTTTGTATTTATTGCAGGAATTATTGTCGGTATAAACTTACCAAAGATTAATATTATTATAAGTCTAATACCTCAGCCTCTAGCTGATTGGATAGTCGCTGCTAGTACAGTAGGTCTTCTTTTACTTGCTTTTATTACAAAGAATCAGTGGTTAAAACAAGCAGAACTATATAATCATTTAGAGTTTACTCAGGCTTTCCACCAGTATTATTTATTAAAGGTTAGTGCTGTGAAGCCTATGAAGGAAAAAATTGCCCTATTTGCCCAAATAGCTCAAATAAAGGAGATAAGGTCTAGCTTGAAAGAGAAACAGTCAAATGAACATAGACTGGATTATTTGCTTGAGGAAAAGGAAGAAGAGTTAAAGCAATATGAAATCAAATATAAAGATTTTTATTTAGAGATGGATCAGGGTAAAGAAAAAATGCTAATCAAGGCTTGTATAATCAATCTTAACAGAAAAAAAATTAATGATTTTGCTACTAGGTTAGCTACATATCAAATGGAAAGTATTATTAATGACTTCGGTACATTTAGATGCGAAGCAAATGAAGCATACCTTGAAATACAAAGAGCTTACTTCCCTGAAACTGAATTAGTTCACTTCCCCCCAATAAAGAATTAATTCGTTTTATTTAAAGGAGGGCTTAGTAAAACCTAAAGTTAAGTATGAGTAATTAGCCATTTTTAATTCCTAAACTTAACTCCAAACCCAACAACACCCAGCAAAAACACAAATCCCCATACAAACACATTACCGTATTGGCTGTACACGCTGTCGCCTTTTATAAGCTTAATGTTGGCTTTCAATGTGGTAGCTTCAAACTGTGGCATGGTTTGTTGTGTGTGGCTTATGGGGTCGTATACGGCGCTTACACCATTGTTGGTAACGCGCACTAGAGGGCGTTGAAGTTCTAAAGCGCGCATACGGGCTATTTGCATATGTTGCAAGGGGCCAATAGAGTCACCAAACCATGCATCGTTACTTACGGTAAAGAGTAGGTCTGAGTCGCTTTTGTAATTACCGCGTACTAAGTCGGCAAAGGCTATTTCGTAACATATAGCAGGGAGTAAGTTATAGCCGTTAGCACGTAAGTTGTTCTGTACTTTATCGCCACGGGTAAACGATGACATAGGTAAATCGAATAACGGGGCAATAGGGCGCAGTAAATCTTGAAATGGTACAAATTCGCCAATCGGTAATAATTGGTGTTTTTGGTAGCGGTTTTTACCTAAGTAGCGGTAATGTCCGTGCTCGTCGTTGCGCTCTTTATTACCTACAACAATAAGAGTATTGAATATATTTTTAGTGTCGTGCTGGTAGTCAACAATACCAGTTACAAGGGCGGTTTTGTTAAACGATGCAGCACTGTCGAGCCCAGCTAAGTATGAGTCGGCAAGCGTTTCTATTTCGGGCACTGCGGCTTCTGGCCATACAATTAAGTCGGCATCCCAATGTGGGCGCGTCATGTCTTGGTATTTGCTCATAGTGGTCCAAAACTCGCTTGGATCAAAGCGCAGGTGTTGCTGTATATTGCCTTGCACGAGCAACACTGACATATTTTTATCTGAGTAATGTACGGTGCCAGTGCTTTGCGCACCTATAAAAATAAGTACCACGGCAGTTGCGGTAACTGTTGGGGTTTTAAAATCTTTTTGAGTTAAACGATAAAGTGAAAAACCAATGGCAATACATACTAGAGTAAGACCAAACTCGCCAATATAAGGGGCAAGCAGCCTGAGTGGACCGTCGGTTTGCGTATAACCAAAACTTAACCACGGGAAACCGGTGAGCACTACGCCACGTAAATATTCGCTAATTGCAAAGCTGGTAATAAGGAGTGCGCCAAAGCTTTTAGGACCACTTGCAAAGCGGGTTGTTAAGTAAAAGGCAAGTGCGGGGAATAACGCTAAGTAAGAGCACAATAAAGCCATTAATGAGAGTGACGCTATTAGCGGCATGCCGCCAAAGGTGGCAATAGATACATGCACCCAGCTTATACCTGCACCAAACCAACCTAAACCAAATATAAAACCATATTTAGCAGCAGTTTTTGCATGTAATTTACCGGTATTATTGGGGTTAACACAAAAAGTAATGGCGGCAATGCTTAGAAACGCAATCGGCCAAATTTCAAAAGGGGCATAGCCAAAAGTTAAAACAAGACCCGCAACAAGTGCGAGCCATGCCTTTTTATCTTTTGCTAATCGGGTAAGTTTAGTTAGCAGATTCTTCACTGTCGTTATCATCAACCTTAGGAACGGTGACTTGCAGTTGTAAGATACGACGATTGTCGGCGTTGGTTACTTTAAATTGGTAACCATCTATATCAATAGTTTCACCACGACCTGGCATATGACCAAATGCATGCAGTACAGTACCACCAATAGTATCGGCGTCTTGTGTGCTGTAACCTGTTTTAAAATGCTCGTTAAAGTCATCTACAGGCGTTAGCGCTTGCACCACGTGAACGTGTTTAGCTAATTGACGAATATCTTCGTGTTCTTCTTCGTCGTGCTCATCTTCGATTTCGCCAACGATAATTTCAAGAATATCTTCAATAGTTACTAAGCCCGATACGCCGCCGTATTCATCAATAACTACTGCCATATGGTAGCGTTGCTGACGAAATTCGTTAAGTAGAGTATCAACACGTTTACTTTCAGGTACTACCATTGCTGGACGTAGGTAATCGCGTACAGATGGTAGGTGCTCGTCTTTGTTTAAGATTAATGGCAATAAATCTTTAGCAAGTAAAAAACCTTCTACGTGGTCTTTGTCTTCAATCACCACTGGAAAGCGTGAGTGGGTAGAGTGGACCATCATGGGTATTAGCTCTTCAAGCGGGCTGTCGATCTCTAGAGTGACCATCTGTGAGCGCGGTACCATTATGTCTCGCACTTTAAGCTCAGACACTCCGAGCACACCTTCTATCATCTCTTTTGTTTCGGGATCGATTACGTCTCGTTCTTGCGCATCGGCAATTACTTCGACCAGCTCTTCTCTATTCTGGGGTTCCCCTTGCAACATTTGGGCTATTCTGCCCAACCACGTTTTGCCAGAAGAACCCTGGCTAGATTGCGAGTTACCGTCGCTCATTGCGTCTAATTGCTCCATTAATTTTAAATATCGTCCCGGTATGGGTCTGCTATGTTTAGCTCTGCAAGTAATTGCTTTTCTATACTTTCCATCTCGAAAGCGTCTTCACTCTTTATATGGTCAAATCCAAGTAAATGCAAGCATCCATGAATGACCATGTGGGCAAAGTGGTCATGAAATGACTTCTCTTGCTCAATTGCTTCAGCTAATACTATAGCTGGGCAAATAATTAAATCACCCACGAGAGGAATATCTATTCCCGGTGGCGCTTCAAATTCAAACGATAATACGTTAGTTGGTTTGTTTTTACCGCGATAATCGTTATTTAGCTGCTGCGATTGTGCTTCGTTGCTTATGACGATACTGAGCTCTGACTCATCACGGTATTGGCTAAGTGCTTTGTCAGCCCATAACGCAAACTGCTCTTCGCTTGGCAAGTTTTCAAACTCGCACGCTATTTGTAAATCAAGTTCGGTTGTCAATGTATTACTCTTTAGTCGAAGGCGTTTGTTGAACAGCAAGCTGGTCTTTCGCTTTTTGCTTTTCAATACGGTTTAGTCGCTCGCGTTCGTCGTTTCGCTCATAGGCTTCAACAATGCGCGCTACTACAGGGTGGCGTACTACGTCGTGGGCTTTAAAGTAGTTAAAACTTATTTCGTCTACACCATCAAGTACTTCCATTGCGTGGCGAAGCCCTGAGCGTGTGCCTCGTGGTAAGTCTACTTGTGTAATATCGCCAGTAATAACTGCTTTTGAGTTAAACCCTATACGGGTTAAAAACATTTTCATTTGCTCGGCAGTAGTATTTTGGCTTTCATCTAAAATAATAAATGCATCGTTTAAAGTACGACCACGCATATAAGCAAGCGGTGCAACTTCAATGATATTTTTTTCGATGAGTTTTTCTACTTTCTCAAAACCAAGCATTTCGAATAGGGCATCGTAAAGCGGGCGCAGGTACGGGTCTATTTTTTGGCTTAAATCGCCAGGTAAAAAGCCAAGCTTTTCACCTGCTTCTACAGCTGGGCGAGTTAATAATATACGGCGAATTTCTTGGCGCTCAAGGGCGTCAACGGCAGTCGCTACAGCTAAATATGTTTTACCAGTACCAGCCGGACCAATACCAAATGTAATATCGTGATGCAAAATATTTGCAACGTATACACCTTGGTTGTCGTTACGTGGCTTAATTACACCACGTCGTGTTTTTATGACCATGTCTTTGCCGTAAGCACTGCTTGATGCATCTTGCTCTAGGGCTTTTGATTCGGTAATGGCTAAATGAACACTATCAGGTTCTATTTCACCTATTACGCCACGGACAGGTTGAGTATCAATATAAAGGTTTTTTAAGATTTCTACAGCGCCAGCGCTATTGTGCAACTTACCAGTGACTTTAAATAGGTTGTCGCGGTGGATAATTTCAACAGCCAGATGGCGTTCAATTTGTTTGATGTTTTCGTCAAACGGACCACATAATGAAGAAAGGCGTTTGTTATCGGCAGGTTCTAAATAAATCTCTAATGTTTTTAATTGATTACTCAAAATTACTTCCTATAGCATAGCGCCAGTATTAACTGGCGCAAATTCTAATTATGTAGACTATGGAACGAAAGTAGCAACGCCAATTTCGTTAATTGTGTCTGGTTTTGGTGCAGCACTAGCGGCTTTTGTTAAAATATCTGAAGGCGCTATTTCACGTCGTAAGTTCATTTCTGATTCTGTACGAATTAAATCACCACGTAAAGAGTTAGGTAGTGCTTCGGTAATACGTACGTCAACAAACTGTCCGATCACTGTATGTGGACCAACAAAGTTTACTACACGGTTGTTTTCGGTACGACCACGTAATTCCATCGGGTTCTTTTTAGAAGGACCTTCAACAAGTATACGTTGCTCTGTATCGAACATTTGACGGCTAATTTGCTGCGCCATTTGTGTAATACGGTTTTGTAGTAAGTATAGGCGCTCTTTTTTCTCTTGCTCTGTTACGTCATCTGGTAAATCTGCAGCAGGTGTACCTGGGCGAGCACTGTAAATAAAGCTAAAGCTCATATCAAAACCAATATCGCTAATAAGCTTCATGGTCGCTTCAAAGTCTGTTTGTGTTTCGCCAGGGAAACCAATTATGAAGTCTGACGACATGCTTAAATTAGGACGAATTTTACGTAATTTACGAATTGTTGATTTGTACTCAATAGCCGTATGACCACGTTTCATTAGATTTAATATACGGTCTGAACCACTTTGTACTGGTAGATGTAAGTGATCTACTAGTTCTGGTACATCGGCATAAACGTCGATTATGTCTGGTGTAAATTCTACCGGGTGCGATGTGGTGTAACGAATACGGTCAATACCATCAATAGCAGCAATTAGACGAATTAAATCTGAAAAGTAACAAATTTCGCCATCGTGGGTGTCACCACGATATGCATTTACGTTTTGACCAAGTAAGTTTACTTCACGTACGTTTTGCTCAGCCAGCTGTGCAATTTCAAGTAATACGTCATCTACTGGGCGGCTAACTTCTTCGCCACGAGTGTACGGTACAACACAAAAAGTACAGTATTTAGAGCAACCTTCCATAATGGATACAAACGCAGATGGACCATCCGCTTTTGGTTCTGGTAGACGGTCAAACTTTTCAATCTCTGGGAATGAGATATCTACAACCGATGACCCTTTATTGCCTTGTACTTGTTTTATCATTTCAGGTAAGCGGTGAAGCGTTTGCGGACCAAAAATAACGTCTACAAATGGTGCACGCTGGCGAATAGAATCACCTTCTTGCGAAGCAACACAACCACCTACGCCAATTATTAAATCTGGCTTGTCGTCTTTTAACAACTTCCAACGACCTAATTGGTGAAATACTTTCTCTTGTGCTTTTTCACGAATTGAACAGGTGTTGAGTAAGATTACGTCGGCATCTGTTGCATCTTCAGTTAACTGATAGCCGTTGGTCGCATCTAAAAGTTCAGCCATTTTCTGAGAGTCGTATTCGTTCATCTGACAACCCCAGGTTTTAATATGCAGCTTTTTACTCATTGAAATATAGCCTCGTGTTCAATTCGATAGTGGCACAAAAATGTGCTTAAAACAGGATTAAGGAGCAAGCATGCTCACTTAAAGGACGCGTATTTTAGCTGGATACCCGCCCAGATCCAAGTATAGTTTTCATGTTTGTGATCTCAAATCAATACAGACCCAGTTTAATATGCTGTTGAGGATATCCTCTGGCATAAAACAAATTAATTTTGATACAATCAAAACAGACTCAAGTAATAATAAAATGATGAAAAACATGACTCAAAATAAAGTGATAGTGGTTGGCGGCGGCATGGTTGGTGCGGCAATGGCTATAAAGTTAGCACAGCAAGGCAAAGCCGTACGCATAATAGAAAAGCACCTTATTGACCCTTCAAAAATTTTGAGTAGTGATATTGTTGATATTAGAGTGTCGGCTATTAATCGCTTTTCAGAAAATTTACTTGATGAATTAGGTGCAATGCCGATTTTAAGGCAAAACCGTATAGCGCCTTATCAACAGCTCGAGGCGTTTGAGCGTGGTGGTGATAACTTATTGTTCGATTGCGCCGATATAAACACGACACATTTAGGTCATTTGATTGAAAATAATTTAATTCAAGCAAGTTTGTGGCAGCAATTTGAGCAATACAACATTGAAGTTATTGAACAATCAGTGCCTATTACAAGTATTGAGCAAACTCCAGATGCAATTACGCTAGTGTATGGTGAGCAAACGTATACCGCTGATTTAGTTATTGCAGCTGATGGTGGACAGTCGCAACTTCGTGCTAAAGCAAATATAGGTATTACTGGTTGGCAGTACCAACAACATTGTATGGGTGTATTAATTAAGTTAGATGCGCCGCAACAAATTAAAACATGGCAGCAATTTACACCAACCGGACCGTTAGCATTTTTACCTATGCAGGCACCGTACGCTAATTTAATTTGGTACGACGATGCAAATACGCTTCAAGAGTTTAAAGGGTTATCTCCAGCAGAGCTAAAAGTACATATCCTTAATAAATTTCCTGAACTTGCTGGTGACTTTGAAGTACAAAGCCATGCGGTTTTTCCGCTTACCCGACAACATGCCAATAATTACTCACAAGGACGCTTAGTATTAGTGGGTGATGCCGCGCATACCATTAACCCGCTTGCAGGGCAGGGCGTTAATTTAGGCTTTCAAGACGTTGTAGCGCTTGCTGAAGTGCTGTTAAGTACGAGTGATGTAGGTTGTCTGTTAAAACTTAAAGAATATGAGCGCAGTCGTCGAAAAGCTAATCTATTAATGATGAGCATGATGGATGCCTGTTACTTTGGATTTTCCAACCAAGTTACACCACTAAAATGGGCGCGAAGCCAGTTTTTAAAAATGGCTAATAATACAGGACCGCTGAAAAACTGGGTCTTAAAGTATGCTATTAGCGGAGAACTGGGTTAATAATTTACTTTCAATAAACTGTATTTAAAAGGGCGCGCTAAAAATATCCTTGTTGGTGCGCTGGTCAATCCTATCTCTGTATCTCTTTTACATATCACATCTTTTTTATGTATTTTATTTCGTTATCAGGTTTATTAGCCATAATAAATATATAACGAATTGTATTAAAAGAGTGTATGTGGATAATCTATTTATTTTTATGATTATGGTAGGGGCATTGCTTCTAACTGTAAGCATAAGACCAACCTTAAAGGTATGTAAAAAAACGAACCGTTTAGCTTGGTGTTTGTTACTTGTTTTGATTATATTTTTTATTTTAGGGTATTGGGGAATACTCTATTATTTTGTTAATAATGATATAAGTTCATTTATGACATTGAGCGTATCTTGCATTTTGTTTGGTGGTGGTGCATTTGTATACATGATTATCCAGCTTAGCCTTAAAAGTATTATAGAAATAGAGCGTTCAGCCGACCATCAGCGATTTTTAGCAGATCACGATAGCCTAACAAACCTTCCTAATCGGAAAAAGTTTTTTGAAGTCCTCAATAAAAAAATAAATTACAATGAACCTTTCATTTTACTTTTAATCGATCTTAGCAATTTTAAGCGAATTAATGATTCTTACGGTAATACCTGTGGGGACTCATTACTTTGTATTTTTTCAAAAACGTTAAATCAAAATTTATTGGGTATCACTAAACTCTATCGAATTGGTGGTGATGAATTTGGGATTTTATTGAATTCTGTTTCTCAAGATAAGCTTACCTCATGCATTCAATTAATAAATAAAGCAATAGAAAGACCATTCTCTATTTTTGAGCAAACTATACGCGTTAAAATAAAAGTTGGGGTAAGTAATTATCCAGCAGACAGTATTCATATAAATGAGCTATTTAAGCAGGCTAATTTAGCATTGCACGAGGCAAAAAAGACACATCAGCAGGTTGTTAGTTATTTTAGTGATTTAAGCGTAAGAGCCGATGATTTATTTAATATGTCGAGCAAAATAAAAAGCGCTTTAAAAAATCAAGAATTCGAACTTTATTTACAGCCTATCTTCTCTTCACAGTTTGATGAAATACATGGCGCTGAGGCATTAATTCGCTGGCCGCAAAGTGATGGCTCATTTATCAGTCCTGAAGTGTTTATAAAAATTGCAGAACAAACTGGAGATATTTTAAATATATCTAAGTGGGTGGTTCTAGAAACTATAAAACATTTAAATAAATTAAAAAGTGCCGGATTCGCTGGCTCATTACACGTTAATTTATCAACAAGAGATTTAGAGAGCCAAGATTTTTACGAATTTATGGAGCCGTTAATTAACTTAGACCCTACCTTAAGCGATTCTATTATTTTTGAAATTACCGAAGGTGCAATGATGACGAATTTAGATGCAGCACGTAGCATGATGTATAAGTTGAATGACAGAGGTTTTGAATTTAGTGTAGATGACTTTGGTACTGGGTTTTCTTCGTTATCGTTATTAAGGGAATTGCCAATTAGCCAAATAAAAATAGATCAGTCGTTTATTAAAGATATGCTGACACAAATAGCTAATTACGCAATTGTTGAGTCAACGTTATTTTTAGCAAATAGACTTAATTGTAAAGTTGTAGCAGAGGGTATTGAAAATAAAGATCTTCAAGAAACGCTCACATCAATGAACTGTGATTATTTACAAGGATATTATTTTAGTAAGCCAATTAATTTAGAAGAGTTTATTAAGAAGTATTCTAATGAAGATATGTATCAGATAATTTAACAAATTGGCTGGGATACCAGGATTTGAACCTGGGAATGCCAGGATCAAAACCTGGTGCCTTACCGCTTGGCGATATCCCAA
>NZ_JADYXF010000033.1:0-60646 GCF_015864385.1 Pseudoalteromonas sp. SWXJZ94C | reverse complement strand
TTAAAGAACGTTTTGAGTCGCTTTAGCGCCTCAAGGGATGCGAATAATACACCCTTTATTTTTTGAGTCAACACTTAGTTTCAAACTTTCTTTTTAGAAGATTCAAAACAGAAGTTTTATTTAACTCTCTGAGTAGTTCGCTCCTCGCTAGGCGTTGGCGTTTCCCGTCTCAGTGGGGTCGCATTATAGGGAGCGGCGAATTTTACGCAAGCGTTATTTGCATAAAATAGTAATTAAAATTAAGCCCAAAGCAAGCACACACGATAAGCACAAGTTACCCACAAAAACCTGTTGATAACTATCCATTTTACATAGTAAAGCGATGCTGAAGCTTTTAATTAAAGGCTTAAAAATGCAAAAAGCACCTTATGTAGGTGCTTCTTAAAAGTAATAGGTATAAAAATCTAATATAAAATACTATATAACTTGCGACGATACTTAGCAGCAAGCACGTCTCCATCAGGTAAAGAGGCAATAATCGCTAAAAAGCCTGATTTTGCCTCACTAAAATTAAGATCTTTTTGAAGTATTGTAAAGAGTACGTCCAACGCATCCTCTTTTCTTCCTGCTTCATTAAGTAATGCACTTAACTCTTCTTTTAACGCTAAGTCATTTGGATACTTTTCTACTTGCTGTTGCTTTTCTTTAATCTCTGGCGAATCCTTCGCTTCGAGCGCAGCTTCGCATTTTGCTTTTATATTATTAAAGTAAGCATCTTGCTCTTGTACATCGATTGTATTTATAAGCGCTTGCGCTTCATCTACTTTATGAATTTGGATACATATATCTGCAAGTACTAATTTGATACGCGCGTTATTATTGTCGATTTCATAAGCTTTCTTTGCATAATTAAATGCCGCATTTAAATCTGACTTCAATAGAGCTTGTTTTGCTTGCTCTAATAATAAGTCCTGTTGTGCAGGTAGATGTTTCCCTAGGGCTTCTCGTATTTGTGCTTCAGTTTGAACACCAGCAAGTAAATCGACTGGTGCAGAGTCTTTTAATAATACAAGTGTAGGTAATGTTTGTAGCCCTACTTGTTGTGCAAGTTGAGAAGCTAGGGCTTGTTCTGCATCACAATCTAGGTTTGCCACTACTATATAGCTTGCATATTCAGCTGCTACTTTATCTAAAATTGCAGCCTGTCCTATGCAATCAGGACTTTGTGGTGAGAAAAAGTTAAGCAACACTAATTTTTGTTGTGATGTTTCACCGAGTACTTGCTGAAGATTTTGTGCGTTAATACTAACTATGTTGCTCATTTAATTGATTGCCATATTCATCTATTTAGGTTTTTATATGGTGGTAAACATAATAATTACAAGTCATATACCTAAATCACTCGGTATAGATATCAATCAATGAGGCGAAACATGAAACTAACTTACTTAAGCGCAGCGCTCTTAATAGCAAGTCCATTTATACAAGCAAAGCCACTAGATTTAGATTTAAGCTCAAGCATGCCAGCTATAGAAAAATTTTACCTCGATTTACATCAATCACCAGAGCTTTCAAACCACGAACAAAATACAGGTAAAAAAATAACCTCTCAATTATCAAAACTTGGTTTTGAAGTAACAAATAATGTAGGTGGTTTTGGCGTTGTTGGTATTTATAAAAATGGTGATGGTCCAACAGTAATGATACGTACTGATACAGACGGCTTACCTATTACAGAACAAACAGGCAAAACATATGCTTCAAAGGTAACTGTAACAGATGAGCATGGTGCAAAAGTAGGTGTAATGCATGGGTGCGGTCATGATATTCATATGAGTTCTTTTATAGGAACTGCTGAACAACTAATAACGCATAAAAATGAATGGCAAGGTACATTGATGATGGTTGCACAACCCGCAGAAGAAGTAGGTGCTGGTGCTAGAGCAATGTTAAGCGATGGTTTATTCAGTAAATATACTCAACCAGACCATATTATTGCACTGCATGTTAGTGCGAGCGTTCCTGCTGGTAAAGTATCAATGAAAAATGAATATACAATGGCAAGCGTCGACTCTGTAGACATTGCAATAAAAGGAAAAGGCGGGCATGGCGCTTATCCGCACACAACTATTGATCCTGTTGTAATTGCAGCTCGAACCGTTATGGCATTACAAACAATAACCAGTCGTGAACTTTCACCATTAGAACCATCTGTCGTTACCGTCGGTTCTATACACGGAGGTTCTAAACATAATGTGATTCCAGACGAAGTAAAACTTCAATTAACTTTACGCAGCTACAGCCCTGATGTACGTAACGCTCAAATTGCAGCAATAAGACGCATTACTGCAGGCATTGCCCAAAGTGCAGGATTAGATGAGGCTATGTATCCTGTTATATATGTAAAAGAAGAATCAACGCCCTCTACTTACAATAATCCTGAACAAACTAATATAGTCCGTAAAACTATTGCTGATGCAATTGGAGATGAAAATGTATTGGAAGCAAAAGCGGTAATGGCAGGTGAAGACTTTGGTGTATATGGTCGTACCGAGAAAAACATTCCAATTACGTTATTTTGGTTAGGCGGTGTTAATCAAGCACAATATGCAGATTCAATAAAAACAGGTGAAATACTCCCTTCCCTACACTCTAGTAAATTTGCACCTGATTATAAAGTTGCTATTCCAACCGGAATAAAAGCAATGAGTAACGCTGCTGTTGCTTTATTTAATAAGTAACCTGAATTCTGGATAATAAATCTATCTCAAGCAGCTATTTTCAGCGCTAACTACGTTGAATTTATTTGCAATAGGCCAGCTATTGACGCGTAAATTCGCCTTGTTTTCACTGAAAATCTCTGCCTAGAGAAAATAAATTTAAATATCATCATGATTCAATACGTTAGTAAATCTCTTAACCAGAGTTCAGGTTAAGTAATCCCAATTCAACATTAAGTAATATCGTTTAATAAAAAAGCTCTGTAGCTAACTAGCAACAGAGCTTTTTTTATAACTCGACTTTTTAAAGGTCGATTTTCCGCCTCGTTTAGCAAAGCGTTTTTTAGGTGAGGTTTTTGGTAGCTTAGCAAATGCATCACTATCGCAGTTTGCTGCTAGTTGTACAAAACCATTTAGGTCGGCAAGTAAAGGTTGTAAAAATTGCTGGTAACTCATTGCTTGCTGCGCAATATCACCTAGGCTCGATTCCCACTTTGCGGTTAAATCAGGACTCGCTAAACCTTGCGGTAATACGCTAATGAGTGCAAGCCCCGTTTCGGTTGCTCTAATTGACTTACCTTCACGCTTTAAAAAAAGTCGCTTAAATAGTAATTCAATTATACCTGCACGCGTTGCCTCAGTGCCTAAACCATCTGTGTCTTTTAATATTTTTTTTATTTGTGGATCTTTAACATAACGGCTAATGCCCGTCATCGCAGCAAGTAGTGTAGCATCAGTAAAATAAGCTGGGGGTGATGTATGCTTTTCGACTACTTCGCCTTTATCGCAAAAAAGAGACATACCTTTTGTTAAGGGAGGTAGCGTAGCTTCGTCTTTTAATTCAGACTTACCCATTAACACCTTAAAGCCCAAACTTACATCTTGCTTTGCATTTGCTTTAAATAAACCGCCAGCAATAGTTACCTCAGCTTTAGTTTCGTTATAAATATAGTCGGGATAAAACTGAATTAGGTAATGACGGCTTATTAATTGATATACCTTTGCTTCATCGCCGCTCAAACTCGCTGATTTTAACTGTTTCGCTGTTGGTACAATTGCATGATGCGCAGCTACTTTTGAATCGTTAAAACATTTGCTACGCTTTTTAGTATCAGCCCCGTTTACTAATTCAGAGCTTTGCCCACTATTAGCACTTATTGCTTTAAAAATAGCAGATGCATCTTGATGGTGATCTTTAGGTAAATAGCGGTTGTCTGAACGCGGATACGTTATTAATTTATGACGCTCGTAAAGTATTTGGCAAATATCTAACACCTTTTGAGCAGGCATACCAAATGCTTTAGCTGCATCTATTTGTAGTGCAGATAAGTTATATGGCAATGGTGCACTCTGCTTTTTTTGTTTTTGCTCAAGTGCCGTAAGCTCAGCACTTTGCTTTGTAATGCGTGAAGCAACATTTTCTGCTAATGCACTATTAAGTATCCGACCTTCTTCATCTTGATGTGGCTCACATGCTTTACTTGGCACCCATTTAGCTGTGAATGGTTGATTATCAGGAGTAAGTAAATGTGCCAGTACATCGTAAAAAGGCTTAGATACAAAGTTCGTAATTTCGTTATCTCTATTAACTACAAGACCTAAAATAGGGGTCTGTACTCGCCCTACCGAAAGTACATTACCAAACCCAGCTTTTTGCCCAGCTAGGGTATATGCACGCGTTAAATTTATACCAAATAACCAATCAGCACGAGAGCGCGCTAAAGCAGATACACTTAACGGAATAAAATCTCGATTAGAGCGCATAGCACTCAATGATTTTTTTACTGCCGATAGGTTTAAATCGCTAATGAGTAAACGTTGCGTACTCTGCTTTTTAGTCTGACTTATTTTAGCTTCTTCTATTACTTGATCGACAAGCAGCTGGCCTTCACGGTCTGGATCGCCAGCATGAACAAGTTGCGAAGCTTGTTTAATTAATTTTTTTAAAACAGTGAGCTGTTTACGTGTTTTAGTTTTGGCTTTTAACTTCCACTGTTCTGGTATTATGGGTAAGTGTTCAAACTGCCATTTTTTAAAACGCTCATCATAGTCATCGGGCTCGGCTTGCTCTAACAAGTGCCCAATACACCAAGAGACACAATCACCATTAGCGACTTCTATATAACCATCATGCTTTTTATGTGGTTTTGGTAGCGCATCAGCAATAGCGCGTCCAAGTGAAGGTTTTTCTGCAATGTAGAGTTTCATAGCTTGCTCACCACTGTTCATATAAACAGTAGTTTAGCACAGCTATTTTAAAGGAGGGACTTTTTTATAATTATTACTAGTTACTGCATTATTATTTTTAATTACTATATAAATTAGCGGAAGATAACACACCACTACGGTGGCCGTATTAATTAAAGGTAAAAGCGTTTTATACATTAGCGTGCTATAAGATAAATCCCAAAGGTGGCGATCAACAACGCGAAAAAGTTGTAAAATTGGTGCCATTATAACAACCAACTGACCTAACACACATTGCCATAAATAAACTTTGTCTTTTATCCCAAGGTAGGCAATTAAAGCCATCCAAGCAATGTCATTAAACGCCCAGACAAGATATCTATATATATAAATATCTTTATCAAACTCTCTTAAAGAATCGTATATAAGTGCACCAAATAAGAAAAATGCACCTGTGACACATACAAACCATAATGCTAAAAAATCTTTACGCAAATAGAAAATAAAAATAGCTGGGATTAAAAATAAAACCCAGCTAAGTTCAAGAAGTCCAATTACCTTATCAACCCATAAAGGCATTATTATTCTTTCGTCTTATCGTCATCTCCGCCAGTTCCGTTGCCTGGCATATCGCTATACTTATATTTTTTCTTCATGGGTATTCCATTACATTTGTTAATATTTATTATTTTATGTTAAAAAAACCGCTTTGCCAAGGTGTACTATCTTACATCAATTGGGGCTGACTCTTTTGCTTTACCTTGCAAAATAGAAATCTCGACACGACGATTTCTTCGACGATCTTCATCTGTATCATTTGGTACAAGTGGTCTTGTTTCAGCTCGACCAACAACCATCATGCGAGTTTTATCAAAGCCTTTCACTTTTTGTAGTTCACTTGCAACGGCTACTGCACGTTTTGATGATAAGTCCCAATTATTAATATATAGCTCGTTAGATACCTGAAAATCATCAGTATGCCCAGATACAGTTATTTCACCGGGTACATCTTTTAATAAAACGCCAATATCTTGAATAATTGGTTTAAACTTGGGTTGTAAAAACGCACTTCCTGAAGGAAACGAACCGTTTTCTCTAATACGGATAATTATTTGCTGCCCTAGCGATTCAAGTTCTATAGCACCATCAATAATTTGCTTTTCAAGCTGTTGTGCTATTTTTTTAACAAGCTCATTTGTTTGCTCTTGATCAGCAGATGCCGTTGCTTGTTCAGATGATTGCTCTTGAGATGTACTACGAGATTCACCACCACGTTTGTCACCACGCTGTTCTTGTCTTCCTCCGGCAGAGCTTTCATCACCGGCTTGAAATTCTAGCATTTGCTGAGTCATTTCTACTGTTTGCTGTTGAATAGTTTCTATTGGGGTGGGTTCTGGTTTCCCTGGTGTAAATTCCATTGCAATAACAGAGGTACCTTTAGGGATGTCTTTTACTTCTATTTTATTTTGTACACCAAAAGCAAACTTCATTGAGCCTGCTATTTGTTTAAATTTAAGTACATCCATCTCAGAAAACGCAAGCAAGAGTACAAAAAAGCACATTAGTAGCGACATCAAATCAGCAAACGTCCCCATCCACGCAGGTAGCCCTGGAGGTGGACATTTACACTCTTGCTCAGACATGGTTACTCCTCGGTATCTACTTTACGTTTTGATTCAGCTAGGTAGTTTTTCAAAATACCTTCAATTACTTTTGGATTTTGACCATCTTGAATACCTAGCACTGCATCTAAAATCAAACGCTGATTCATTGCCTCTTCATCTTTACGAAGCTCTAATTTAACTTGAATAGGGATAGCAACTACGTTTGCTAAAAATGCACCATATAAAGTTGTTAATAATGCTACTGCCATTGAAGGCCCTATTGATTTTGGATCGTCCATGTTTGATAACATAGCAACCAAACCTATCAAGGTACCAATCATTCCCATTGCAGGTGCAATATCGGCCATCGCTTTAAATAAGCCGGCACCCATTTCGTGACGGGTGGAAGTTAAAGTAATATCTTTTTGTAAAGTAGCTCTCACTACATCGGCATCGTGACCATCAACTAACATGTCGACACCTTTTCGCATAAACTGATTTGGTATTTCAGCTTCTTCAAGGGCTAAAAAACCGCCTTTTCGTGCAGAATCTGCAAGCTCAATTGCTTTATCAATTAGCTCTTCAGGTGATTCTATTTTAAACATGAAAGCTTTAGCGGCTACTTTACCTATCCCAAAAAACTGTCCCATGGTGTAATTTGATAAAACTATGAATATAGATCCACCAAATACAATTACCACCGAAGGGGTATTGTAAAACATAGCCATTTCGCCACTACTACTCATAAACATCGACATGACAATTAAGCCAATTGCGCCAAGGATCCCTATAATGGTTGCTAAATCCACATTTCCTCCAAAGGTTTCATGCTGTAAGGCCTTATCATAAACTTTTATTATTAACTACTTATCGGCAACATATTGAATTGCTTAAGCCATTTGTGTAAAGAAACATAAAAAGAGCATTAAAGTATTAGTTTAATTAAAGGTACATTATTAATTACTTTAACTACAGCAATAGACCGCTATTAAGTCTTTATTAATGCACATAAAGGTAACATTTAATGCTAATAGACGAAAAAAACATATCATCCTTTGACCTAGTTTAGCATTCCCCCTAAAATTGGCTTCTAAATTTATCATGTAAGCTGAAATAATATGGCGACTAAAAAACCTGAAAACTTAAGTTTCGAACAAGCACTAGAAGAATTATCAACAATTGTTAGTGACATGGAACAAGGTGATTTATCGCTTGATCAGTCGTTAAAGCAATTTGAACGCGGAATTGCTTTGGCTAATGCTTCATCAGGTAAATTACAGCAAGCAGAACAAAAAGTATCAATTTTAATGGGAAGCGGCGAAAAGTCAGCACTTGCAAACTTTGACAACGATGTGGAATAAACGGTGAGCATTAAAGAACAAATAGAACATGCTCAAACTGATGTAGCTAATACGCTCAATCTTTATTTTGAACAACCGCTCGATAGTGAAAAAAAAATAAAAGAAGCTACACATTATAGCTTGTTCAATGGTGGGAAAAGACTGCGTCCATTTTTGGTTTACGCTACAGGTAAAATGCTCGGTGCAGAGAAAAGTGATTTAGATGTACTTGCCGCAGCAATTGAATGTATTCATAGCTACTCTTTAGTACATGATGATTTACCAGCTATGGATGATGATGATTTACGCCGAGGTAGACCAACATGTCATATAGTTTATGGCGAAGCTGAAGCTATTTTAGCTGGAGATGCGCTGCAAACATTAGCGTTTGAGCTAATCTCAAATCATAATTTTAAATGTAGCTCAAAAACACAAGTAAAAATGATAGCAAAACTTGCACATGCCTCTGGTTTAGAGGGTATGGTTGCCGGTCAAGGTTTAGATATTGCTGCAACCGACAAAGTGATTACAGTACAGCAACTTGAGCGTATTCATAAACTAAAAACGGGTGCATTAATTAATTGTGCAATTACCTTAGGTGCAATGTGTTCTCCAAATGTTAGCGAACAAACTTTAGATAACTTATCTGTTTTTGGGTATGCTATAGGGCTGGCCTTTCAAGTCCACGACGATATTTTGGATGTTGAGGGCGATACTGTTACTTTAGGTAAGCCGCAAGGGTCAGATATTGCAGCCAATAAAGCGACATACCCCGCTTTATTGGGTATGCTTGGCGCTAAAGAAAAGGCGCAAAATTTAATACAACAAGCCCATGAAGCGTTAGCAAATATTGATGCTGACACAACACTTCTGGCGTCACTAGCAAATTACTTAATTGAGCGTGATCATTAAGCACCGCTTAAAAAGTATTGCACTTAGCACTGACATAATTACTGAACATTAATTGAATTTATACCGTATTTGTATAAGTTAATTGATGTTAGCGAAGGATATATAAAAAACCATGACACTTGATAGTAGCAAGTATCCATTACTTAATTTGGTTGACGAACCAGCCCAGTTACGCGATATAGCGCAAGATAAACTCCCAGAGTTTAGCAATGAGTTACGTGACTATTTACTCAACTCAGTATCGCAAAGTAGCGGTCATTTAGCGTCTGGTTTAGGTACGGTTGAACTTACCGTTGCCCTACATTATGTGTATAACACGCCCGATGACAGGTTAGTATGGGATGTGGGTCATCAAGCTTACCCGCATAAAATACTGACTGGTCGACGCGATTTAATGCACACGATTCGTCAAAAAGATGGCTTACACCCATTTCCATTTCGTGAAGAAAGTAAATACGACACGTTTAGCGTAGGTCATTCAAGTACGTCTATTTCAGCAGCGCTGGGAATGTCTATTGCCGCGCAAAAAGAGGGTAAAGGACGAAAAACCGTTGCAATTATAGGCGACGGTGCCATTACTGCTGGTATGGCATTTGAGGCAATGAACCACTCTGGTGATGTAAAATCAGACATGCTTATTATTTTAAATGATAACGAAATGTCGATTTCTGAAAATGTGGGTGCATTAACAAATCATTTTGCACGTATTTTATCAGGTAGCTTTTATACTAACATTCGTGAAGGCAGTAAAAAGCTACTCTCTGGTGTACCTCCTGTAAAACAACTTGCTAGTAAAATGGAAGAACATATAAAAGGAATGATGATTCCAGGGACATTTTTTGAAGAACTTGGTCTAAATTATATTGGCCCTATTGATGGTCACGATGTAAACATGTTGGTAGATACATTGCGCAATATGCGTAATTTAAAAGGACCACAGTTACTACATATAAAAACCCAAAAAGGTAAAGGATACAAACCCGCAGAAGCCGATCCTATTGGTTATCATGGCGTGCCAAAGTTTGATCCAAATATTTCGAGTCTTCCTAAATCAAAACCAAGTGCAGCTACCTTCTCTAAGGTATTTGGCGATTGGTTATGTGATATGGCTGAACAAGATAATAAATTAATGGCGATAACACCTGCGATGCGTGAAGGTTCTGGCATGGTGCGCTTTTCTAAAGAGTTTCCAGAGCAATATTTTGATGTGGCAATAGCAGAGCAGCATGCTGTTACTTTAGCCGCAGGTTTTGCCTGTGAAGGTTTAAAGCCTGTTGTAGCTATTTACTCAAGCTTTTTACAACGCGCATACGATCAACTAATTCATGATGTAGCACTACAAAACTTACCTGTATTATTTGCAATTGACCGTGCAGGTATTGTTGGGGCCGATGGTGAGACTCATCAAGGTGCTTATGATTTAAGTTTTATGCGCTGTATTCCAAACATGGTAATTATGGCACCAAGCGACACAAATGAATGCCGTCATATGCTTTATACTGGTTATCAAGCAAATTGCCCTGTTGCAGTACGCTACCCTCGAGGAAGTGCTGGTACAGAAGATATTCAAGCTAATATGCAATTACTCGAAATTGGTAAAGCGAATGTAATAAAGCAAGGTAGTAAAATTGCAATTTTATCATTTGGTACTTTACTTGAAAATGCCCAACTTGCAGCAAATGAGTTAGATGCAACTCTTGTTAATATGCGTTTTATTAAACCACTTGATACTGCACTTTTAAACGAATTAGCGACTAGTCATGATGTAATAGTTACACTTGAAGATAATGCAATTGCTGGCGGTGCAGGCTCTGCGGTTAACGAATACTTAGCAACGCAAAAAGCCAGTATTAATATACTTAATTTAGGTATTCCTGATGAGTTTATTAAGCACGGCACACAAGATGAAATGCATGATGAAATGGGATTAGGCGAACAAGGCATACTGCTTGCTATTCAACGTTTTTTAAAATAACCCTTCCTCTAAAATATTCATTAAAATAAAAGGAGCTTTATAGCTCCTTTTTTAATTCCTTTTTTTTGCATCCAATTTTTAATTTCAATCGTTATTAGATTGAGGTTAACGCATGAACACAAAGAAATACTAATTTTTACATTGGTATCAGGCTTAGCTATTTATTTTTAAGTCATCAACTTTACTGTTCATTTTAAATGGAATATTAAAAGGTAAAAATAATGAATAAAACTAATCAAAATATTACTGATCAAACAAACAAAAAACTTAGCTTTTCGGCTCTAACGCTCGCAGTGCTTATCGGCATTACAGGATGTAGCAGTGACGATGGTGAAATCACTAATACAGACTCTGATGACACAAATGGAACCCCTAATTTTTCAGAGGCTCAATTTGTGCTTGCAAATAATGGTTCTGATAATGCTGGTACAGCCGATCTAATTGACCAAAATTCAGTAAAATTAAAAACCTTTAACACAACAGCTAACGAAGGCGTTGCTTTCGATGCATTAGGTAACTTAATACAAGCAAGTGATATTTCAAGCGGTAGTATAAAAACAGTTTGCCAACTTGCTAACCGCGTAGATGAAGATAGCTTTAATAGTAACCGAGACCGTGAAATAACAGGTTCATCCACTACATTAGCAAACCCAAAAGGGATTGCGGTTTCTGACAAACTTGGTCTTATTTTTATTGCCGACTTTGGTGCTATGCAGGTCACTGTTTTCGGTGCAACTTCAGCGGGAAATTCAGCCCCTCTTGCCAATACAATAACAAATGCAGCTCCTTGGGATGTTGATTACGATGAGGTAAACGATAGACTTTACGTTGCACTAACTAACGGCGATGTTGCGGTATACGACAACTATGTTAATGGTGGCTTTGTGGCCATGCCAAATAGAACAATTACACCTAGCGATAATAACGGTGCGCAAGTTTCAGTAAATATTCACGGTATTGTTTTTGACTCAAATACTAACAAGCTTATTTTATCTGATGTAGGCAGTGCAACAGATGCTACTGATGGCTCTTTGTTTGTAATAGACAATGCTTCATCGGCTGATGGAGCAGTA
Source organism: Pseudoalteromonas sp. SWXJZ94C (assembly GCF_015864385.1). Classification (NCBI taxonomy): domain Bacteria; kingdom Pseudomonadati; phylum Pseudomonadota; class Gammaproteobacteria; order Alteromonadales; family Pseudoalteromonadaceae; genus Pseudoalteromonas; species Pseudoalteromonas sp. SWXJZ94C. Next base: position 48,895 of record NZ_JADYXF010000033.1, on the reverse strand, counting down.
AGCGTTGCACGCTCTATTGCAGGTCCAACAACTATGTTAGGAAACCCAGTAGACATTAGTTTAGAGGGTACTGATTTAAGAGTGGCCGAAAAATCGAATGATGCAATCCTCATTTTCAGTAATATTTTTGCAGGTGAAAGCGGCGATATTACTCCCGACTTAGTGACCTCCACTATAAAGCCTGAATCGATTACTAAAGTAGGTATGCAAAATGAAATGGCTGATATTTCAGATAGCGATACCCTAAACATGTCACTACTGGGTGTTGCTGTAAGTAGTAACCCAGCAACTAATAGCGAAACAACGGGTCAAATTAGCCGCTTAAGCCCAGAACTAACAACAACACTAGGCAGCTACAATGCGAGCCAAACAATTGAGAGTGTTACGTTTGATAAAGCAGGTAATAGCTATACAACATTTGATAACAGCACAACATCTACCGGCGGGATTATTATTTCAAATAAGGTAGCAATAAATAGAGATGGGCAAACATATAGCGCTAGCCAAGATAGTATTATTAGCGGTGCAAATACAGGTCTTATATCACCTAAAGGACTTGATGTTGCATCTGATAGTGGCATGGTTTTAGTTGCTGAAAACAATGCAGACACGCCTAGCATCTCAATATTCTCTACCTGTACTACTGGTGATGCAAACCCATTAATGACGCTTACTTTTGCAAACAATGCCCGCCCTTGGGATGTAGATTATGATGCAACAACTGATCGTGCCTTTGTTGCTTTAACAAACGGAACTGTGGCTGTATTTGATGAAGTTAAAAGTAAACTAATGGCTGGTACGACTAATATTGCCATAGAAGACAGATTAATCACTCCTGCAAATACAGGTACCGCAGTAGAGGCTCCAAGTAATATACACGGCATTGACTACGATTCAGTAAGTGGGTCACTAATACTCTCAGATGTTGGCAGCGCCACTGTTGCAGACGACGGTAAAATATACGTGCTAAACAATGTAGCGACAGCATCTGGGTTAGTGAATATAAGCACGACTATTAGCGGTCCAAATACACTTTTAGGTAACCCTGTTGATATTATGTATAGCGGAACAGATTTATACGTAGCTGAAAAGTCGAATAATGTGGTTATGCGTTTTAATAATATATTAAGCAGTGCAGGCGGCAATATTAGTGCCGATGAAAGCGCTGCATTTGCAGCACCAGAGTCGGTTGCAATTTTACCAGATTGGCTTAATAAATAAAGTTAGCCTTACCACGCCTGACCAATAAAATTGGTTGGGCATTATCGCATCCATACCTTAATATCAGCTAAGCCATTGCTTTGTAAAATACCTAATTGTTGGTCAACATTAGAATTTTGTTCAAACTCAAATGCATCTAATTGATCGTCAAAAGTAATATTTGCAACACCATCACCACCACGTTTTTTAACTTGATGTAGCGCTATATCAGCTAAGTTAATAGATGTTTCCCAGCTTATAACTTGCCCACCAAGTAATGGTAACGGATAAAAAGACCAACCAATAGAAGTGGTTATATTGGTGCTTTTTCCATTTGGTAATTGGAACGAATATTCAGCAACAGCTTTGCATAACTCAGATGAATAACTATCAATTTTGTTACACTTAAAGTCTCGTAGTAATAATAAAAATTCATCACCACTCCAGCGTGCTACATAATCAGACCCTTGTGTACGAGAGTTAAGTAAGGCGGCCATTTGCTGTAAACAACTATCTCCAGCTATAGGACCGAATGCATCATTAATTCGACTAAAGTTATCTAAATTGATAATTAATAAAACAAGTGATTTGCCCTGAGCTTGTAATGATTGCGAGTTACGTTGAAAATGTTCAATATCTTTTGGAAGTTGATCAAACAAAAATCGACGGCTACGCAGCCCTGTAAGTTCATCTGAGTGACTTACTAGCTTAAGCTGTGAGTTAACTTGATTAAGCTTATCATTTGCTTGGCGTAGTTCTAATGTACGATCAGTGATCAGCCCTTCAAGCACTTCTTGCTTTCTGCGCTCTTGTGCTCTAAACACCCAAAATACTAAGTAAAAGAGTAAAATAAAGCCGCTAGTAATTAGTAATCTAAAATAAATAGTCTCATCAAAACGCTCAGGTACAATAAAGCCATATTCAGCTTCTTGTGCTCGGCTCCAATCCTCACCTTGTCGTTTAGCTTCCAGCTGAAACAAAAACGAGCCTGCAGGTAAGTTAGTATAAATAGCTTCTCTGCGTGTATTTGCATAACGCCAATCACTATCCAAACCACTTAGTTTATATCTAAACTCAATACTACTTGGCGCGTAGTAATCTATAGCGGTATAAGTTAACGTTACGTCGCGTTCATCTGTATTTAATGACGGCTTTTTACCAAGTGCTGCAGTGGTTAAATTACGTAATGGAGTGGTAATTGTTTCTACTTTTGGTTTTAATGCACCAACACCAAATAATTCTACGTTTTTAGGTATTTCAACAACACCTTGTAAACTTGGATACCAAATTGAATTACCCGTGTTAGCTACTGCATCATGTCCAAGCCCGCTACAACATTGATTTGCTTTACCGTCGAGTTGACGGTCGAATGAAGAAATAACTTCCTCTACTTTTAAGCTTTTTATCTCTGTTTTAAACTGCTCTACGGGCATTCTATAAACACCTTTCATGGTGCTTACCCATACATGTTTTAAATTTTCATCGTACTCTAAACTGAAAATAGATCCGTACGGTAAACCATTAGCCGCATCTAGTTGGCGCCACTGCCCCTGCGTGCTTCGATAAAACAAACCGTCGTTAAGAGAGCCAATTAAAATACCAACGCCATCTATATGCAAAACACTCGTTACGTAAGCGCTTTCTAAGGTAGTTTGATCGCCAATTTTTTCTATTCCACGATCAGTAAAATAATAAGCGCCTTTGCTAGTACCAATAACCCCAAAATTTGTTTTATCTAATACGTAGGTAATAAATTTACTGCCTAAAAACGCATTATATGCAAATGGCGTCAATCCGGAATAACTTAATCGGTATAACCCTCGACCAGTCCCTATCCAAAAACCGCCCTTACTTGAGCGACTAATTGCAAACACTGGATTATCACGAAGTGCTCTGCCCGGTACCGTATAAAGTGTATTTTTTTCAAAAACAAACAAACCTCTGCCAGTCGCTATATATAGCCTACCGCCATCAAATTCTAGGTCATGCACTGACGCTCGTCCGTACTTAGTACTTGGAATTAAATTAATAAAACTTTTATTTAAATCAAAGTAACCAATGCCACTTTTATTTGCGACCCATAACTTACCATCTGGCGCTTGGGTAATTGCCATAACTGCTTCTGTCATTTCAGATAACGCAGAGTGCCTTTCTACACGCCCTTCATGAGCAAGCCATAAGCCTTCACTAAAACTGGCTAGCCATACGTTATTTTGGTCATCACGAAAAATGTCAGCAAACCAAATGCTTTGATCAAGCTGACTTGGCTCTACCCATTCCCACTCGCCCGACTTACCTCTGAACAGTAAACGTCCGTAAGTTGATACCCAAAGACCACCATCGCTATCACTCATAAACTTGTATACAGCAGAGTTGTTTGTATTTGGTAAAGGGAAAGGTCTTAATTCATCATCTAGATCGAGAAAGTAAGCACCTAGTTCAGATGCTAAATACAAGTTACCGTTTAAAAAAGATAAATCATGAACAATCGTTTGCGCTAAGCGCTCCGGTAACGAAATTTTTGCGGTGAGTTCTAAACGTAATTTAGAAAAATCAGAAGAGCTTTTTGTTAACCTTAGTAAATGACGATCGTTAACTAACCAAATACCTTCAGGGGAAAGCGCCATTTGGGTAACCGAGCCCACAATTTGAGTAATAACGGTCGCATTAACAATTGGAAGAGGAGCACTAGCTTTAGTTTGTAAATCAACTTGGCTTCTATCAACGTAATAAAGCCCATTAGCTGCAATCCAAATGCTCCCTTTTGCATCTTGCAGTATATCTCTAACTGGTCCTTTAATATTAAATTCTTGTGCGGCAAATGTAGTGGGATTAATAACAACGAGCCCACTTTTAGTGCCAATCCATAGCAATCCGTTCGAATCGACTAAAAGTTTATTAATACCATTACTTGGCAGAAAAGGACTATTTTGAGTATTGTAGTTAGTAAACGTGTTGCCATCAAAGCGACTTAAGCCAAACTGAGTGCCAAGCCACATATAGCCTTGTTTATCTTGTACAACACTTTTAAGTGATTGCGATGGTAAACCATCTTTTATATTCCATTGTTTAACTACATAATCAGTAATTGAGGCCCAACTTGGCGTCGCGCACAACATCAGTACACAAACCAGTAAAAATCGCATCATAGTACTGCCACCTAGTTAAACAATTCAAATATAAAAATTAAAAGGGTATATAACCCGCTTTTATTAACGCCTGCAAACAAATAAGCGAAAATACACCTGCAAGTATATCGTCTGCCATAATACCAAAACCACCCTTTACATGCTTATCTAGCATACGGATTGGACCAGGTTTTGCTATATCAAAAAATCGAAACAACAAAAAGCCTACTAACAAGCTCTGCCAACTAAGCGCGGCACCGATCATGGTAATGTAATACCCAGCAACTTCGTCCCACACAATAGCGGGATGGTCATGTACACCTAAGTCATCTGCAGTTTTACCACATACCCATATACCAAATATACTGATAACGACAGCAAATACAATTTGAAGCCATAATGGATAGTACATGGTCATAAAAATAAATGGTAAAGCAGCAAAAGTGCCAAATGTACCAGGCGCTTTAGGCGCAAGACCTGTACCAAAACCTAAACCAAAAAATTGGTGAGGGCGCTTTAAATTAAATAATCGGTTATTACTCAAACCGACTCCTTGGCAAAATGCTCAAAGCCTTGTTGCTCAAAATCAAAGTTTTCACCATTATATAAAAGCTCAATATTTCCATCACCACTTTTAACTTGCCCAATAAGGGTAGCATCTACACCATACTGACGCAGCTTTAAATCTAACATCCCTTTACTACTATCCGGGACTGTAAATAATAATTCATAGTCATCACCGTAACTAAGAATAAATGGTAACTGCTGCTTAAAATCAAGACTAGATTTCATCGCATCCGATGTAGGAATATCTTCTATATTTATAACCGCACTCGCTTGAGACATATCAAGAATATGACCCAAATCAGCAAGTAACCCATCTGACACATCTATCGCTGAAGATGCAAGCCCGCGCAATACCTGACCAGCAGCAACACGAGGTGTTGGATAATCAAAACGCTTGTTTACATACTTTAAGTGCTCAGGCTCTATTTTTAAACCTTGTTTACGCGACTCAATTGCTAGTCCCGCATCTCCTAATGGACCTGTAACATAAATCCAATCACCTACTTTAGCACCGCTTCTACATAAAGCTTTACCTTCAGGTACGGTTCCTTTAGCGCAAATAGTAATAGTTAACGGACCTTGGGTCGTATCTCCACCAATTATTTGGACATTAAAGTATTCAGCAATTTCGTGCATACCTTCAGTAAATTCTTCTATCCACTGTGGGTCTATACTTGGCAATGTTAGTGCAACTGAAACCCATGTTGGTTCAGCACCCATTGCTGCTAAGTCACTTAAATTTACAGCAAGTGCTCTATGACCTAATGCTCGAGGAGAAATATCATCAAAAAAGTGCACGCCAGAAACAAGTGTATCTGTTGTGATTGCAAGTTGGCAGTTCTGTGGAACGGTGACTAAAGCGCAATCATCCCCTATACCTAGGTTAACATCACGACGAGTTATACCGCGACCTTTAAAGTAACGGTTTATTAATTCAAATTCCTTCATACACAAAAAAGCCGACCTATGCCGGCTCTCCTTTTTAACGGTTGTTAAAACCAATCAATCTGAAAATTTCAGAAGTGATTAATATTACTTGCGTAAATGCTTAACAGCTTTATCAAGTACACCGTTTACAAATTTATGGCTATCTTCAGCACCAAAAATTTTGGCAAGTTCAATACCTTCGTTGATAGCAACTTTATAAGGTACATCTTCACGGAATTTAAGTTCGTAGCTGCTTAAACGTAAAATTGCTCGCTCAACCATATCTAAATCGTTAAATGGACGTGTTAAATGTGGCGATACAGCTTCGTCTAATTGCTTATAATTTACAGCAACACCCGTCGCTAAATCTTTAAAGTATTCAACGTCAATTTTAGTAACGTCTGTTTCGATCAACATTTGTTGCTCGATATCGGCAATCAGATTGCCACTTATTTGCCAAGAATATACGGCTTGGAGTGCTAAAGTACGTGCTTTACGTCTTGCTGCTGGTTTCACAAAAATTCCTTAAACTTAAATTTTATCTAACACATTAACCATTTCAAGCGCACCTAAAGCAGCTTCGCCGCCTTTGTTACCCATTTTGGTACCAGCACGCTCAATTGCTTGTTCAATGCTTTCTGTGGTTAATACGCCAAATGCAACCGGGATATCATACTCAAGTGATACTTGCGCAAGACCCTTGTTTGATTCGCCAGCAACTAGGTCAAAGTGTGGTGTACCACCTCTGATCACTACGCCTAATGCGATGATTGCATCATACTCTTTTTTTGCCGCAACGCGTTTAGCTGCTAAAGGTAACTCTACCGCACCAGGTACATAAATAACGGTAATATCGTCATCTGAAACACCACCAGTACGCTTTAATTCATCAACAGCGCCTGCTAATAGACTGCTACCAATAAAGTCATTAAAACGAGAAATAACAATGGCAAATTTTTTGCCTGGAGCGTACTTATTACCTTCAATAATTTTCATTCGATAACCTTAAAAATAAGTTTGAGCGGTTGCGATTGCGCAAAAATTGCTGCGCATCATACCATAAAAATAAAATAATAGACTAGTTAAAAGCAGAGCGCTTATTGCGGCTCAACGTAATCAACAACTTCTAAATGAAAGCCCGAAAGCGCATGGTACTTTTTAGGGCGACTCATTAATCGCATTTGTTTAATTCCAAGATCTGCAAGTATTTGCGAACCAACACCAACCGTACGAGAGGTACCTTTGAATTTACGTGGCGTAACATCTTCGCCAGCATCTGCGGCTGCAAATGCTTTTACAGTAGCTTCTAATTCTTCAGTGCTTTCTTGCTTACCTAAAATAACTAAAGCACCTTCATTTTTAGCAATATAAGCCATTGCCTCAGAAAGCCCCCAACTACGGTCAGCACTTCTGTCTGAAAGCAAAATATCGTTAAAAGTACTCTGCAAATGTACGCGTACATTGGTCGGTTCTTGCTCTTTAACTTCGCCTTTAAGCAGTACGTAATGTAATTGGCCGTCAATTGTGTCTTTGTAAGTAACTAAATCAAATTCACCATGAACAGTAGGCAACTTACATTTTGCAACTTGCTCAATAGTTGTTTCGTTGAGATTTCGGTATTCGATTAAATCAGCGATGGTACCAATTTTAATATCGTGCTGTTTTGCAAAAACTTCTAAATCAGGACGGCGTGCCATAGTGCCATCGGCATTAAGTATTTCAACAATAACAGATGATGCTTCAAGCCCAGCTAAACGAGCCAAATCACAGCCGGCTTCAGTATGCCCAGCGCGAGTTAATACTCCGCCTGGTTGCGCCATGATAGGAAAAATATGACCAGGCTGAACAATATCACTTGGTATTGCACCTTTAGCTATAGCAGCTTGCACTGTACGCGCTCTATCTGCGGCAGAAATACCGGTTGTAACACCTTTAGATGCTTCAATCGACATTGTAAAATTAGTTGAAAAAGCAGCACCATTATTTTTAACCATTAGCGGTAAATCAAGTTGCTCACAACGCTCTTGCGTCATGGTTAAACAAATTAAACCACGACCATGAGTAGCCATAAAGTTAATCGCTTGTGCACTAATATGCTCAGCTGCAATAATTAAATCGCCTTCATTTTCTCTATCTTCATCGTCCATTAAAATAACCATTTTACCGGCTTTAATATCATCGATGATTTCTTGTGCGCTGTGTAAATTCATAAATTTGCTCGTGTAAGTTATCAGTTTCGTTATTTAATAAAACCCGCTTTAGCGAGTAAGCTCATCGAAATATCAGAGCCAGTAGGTTGCTCTGCACCTTTTATAAGGCGCTCTAAATAACGTGCAATTTGATCGACTTCTAAATTAACCTGAGTACCTACTTTAAAATGAGCAATCGTAGTTTGCTCACTAGTGTGTGGGACAATTGTTAATTTGAATTTATTACCTTCTACAGCATTTACTGTCAGGCTTATACCATCAATACATACCGAACCTTTGTACGGAATGTATTTCATTAAATTTTCGTCGGTTGTAAGCCAATATTCTGTAGCTCGCGCATTAGGAGTAATAGCTGTAATAGTTGCTATGCCATCAACATGACCAGATACAAGATGACCGCCCAAACGCGAAACCGGTTGCATGGCTTTTTCAAGATTAACCGTTTGCCCTAAAGCGTAGTGAGAAAAACCCGTTAAACCAATCGTCTCATTTGATAAATCAGCACTAAAGCCATCTATGTGTTTATCAACAACCGTTAAGCAAACACCATTGGTTGCAATACTGTCGCCTAGCTTTACGTCTTTCATATCAAGGTCAGTACTTTGAATACGAATGGCTAAGTCGCCTTGTTTTTTTTGTAATAAAGCAATTTTACCTGTGGCTTCTATTATTCCAGTAAACATAGCACTACTCTTTTTTATTAAGTGGTTTTAATGAGTTTTTTTACCGCTGTAATACGCAAATCATCGCCAATACGCGCACACTCATTAAATGTTAAATCGATTGTATTTTGCATACTCATCAATTCAGGAAAATTTACTAAACCTTTTGCATCATGACCCATGAGTTTAGGCGCTAAATAAAAAACAAACTCATCTATTAAATCAAGCTCTGTCATTTTACCAGCAAGTGTTGCGCCAGCCTCAAGCCACACATTATTAAACTGTAGCTGACCAAGTTTTTGTAAAACAGCCAACAAGTCAACCTTACCGTTACTTTCACTCACTTGTATATGCTTTACAAAGTGCGGCCACTGTAGTGATTTATCAAGCTTAGTTGTAAATATTATTACATCGCTTTGAATTTTAAATAAAGCTAGGTTAGGCGTTAAACGGTTACGAGAGTCAATTATAACACGCACGGGCTGGCGAAGCGGTAAATCAGTGGGAAGTGCATTCGGTAATTCGCTTAATCGTACATTGAGTTTAGCATCGTCTACTAATACGGTATCAGCTCCGGTTAAAATAGCGCAGCTTTGCGCTCGATATAATTGTACGTCTTGGCGAGCAGCGGGACCGGTTATCCATTTACTTTGCCCATTTTTAAGCGCTGTTTTACCGTCAATACTTGCTGCCATTTTGCAGGTCACATAAGGTAAACCTTGCTCCATTCGCTTAAAAAAGCCAACGTTAAGTGCGCGAGCTTGTGATTCTAGTAACCCGTGAGCAACCTCAATACCAGCATCAGCTAATATTTTAAGACCCTTGCCTGCAACTTGTGGGTTTGTATCAACCATAGCGGCAATTACTTTTACCACGCCCGCCTTTTTTAAACCTTCAGCGCACGGCGGCGTACGCCCATAATGACTACAAGGCTCAAGCGTTACATAGGCAGTTGCGCCTTTTGCATTATTGCCAGCTATTGCCAGTGCATTTACTTCAGCATGACCTTGGCCAGCTAATTGATGAAAACCCTCACCAATTATTTGATTGTTTTTAACTAATACACAGCCAACATTAGGATTAGGCGTTGTAGTAAATCGACCTTTTTTGGCAAGCTCTATGGCGCGTGCCATATACATTTCGTCATGTTCGGTAAAAGTAGTTTGGCTTTGCATTGTTACTCCCCTAAGCGGGCAATTTCTTCGCCAAATTCACGTATGTCTTCAAACGAGCGATAAACAGAGGCAAATCTTACGTACGCTACTTTATCAAGCTTTTTGAGCGCTTCCATAATGCATTCACCAACCAAATGGCTTGAAATTTCTCGCTCACCCGTTGCGCGTAGTTGCGATTTTATTATATTCACTACTTCGTCTACTTGCTCGGTGCTCACTGGGCGTTTTTCGAGCGCACGGTTTAATCCATTTAAAAGTTTATCTTCGTTAAATGGTTCGCGGCTGCCGTCTTGTTTAATAACACGAGGCATAACCAATTCAGCGCCTTCAAATGTAGTAAAGCGCTCGTGGCAGTCGTTACACTCACGACGCCTGCGAACTTGATGGCCTCCGCCAACAAGGCGTGAGTCAATAACTTTAGTATCTTTTGCGGTACAAAATGGACAATGCATAACTCGGTACTTCCGTTTTAAAACAAAAAAGACCGCTAAATAGCGGTCTTTTATCTTAGCAAAAAAATAGGGCCTGTTGACCTTTCAGGATTAAATTTGTTCTATCTAGGGGCGATTTAATCGCGGCGCGAGGTTTGTAACCTAGTGGGCTAAGTAAAAACCGAGCAACAAAGAGTAAATCGCCCCTAGGACGAACCCGAGGGCAGTGCATGTTTGTCATTTATGCTGCGTTATCGCCTATTTGTGTGGAGTAACCACACTACATAGACTCTGCCTTGCCTAAAAACCAAACATACTACTGCAAATTAAACCTCGAAAGATAAACAGACCCTAGCTTATGTGATCTAAATTACTGCTGCTTATGTAATTAAGCGTAAACAGGTAATTTTGCACAAATTGCTTTTACTTTTTCTTTAACTTGCGCCTGTACAGATTCATCTGAGATGTTATCTAGTACGTCACAAATCCAGCCAGCAAGCTCTTTTGATTCTACTTCTGTAAAACCACGACGAGTTATTGCAGGTGAACCAATACGCAAACCAGATGTAACAAACGGTGAGCGAGGATCGTTAGGCACTGAGTTTTTATTAACGGTGATGTTAGCGTTGCCTAGGGCAGCGTCTGCATCTTTACCGGTGATATCTTTATCGATTAAATCAAGTAAAAATAAGTGGTTTTCAGTTTTATCAGATACGATTTTGTAGCCACGTTCTTGCATAACTGCAACCATTGCTTTTGCGTTTTTAACAACTTGTGTTTGGTATACTTTAAACTCTGGTTGAAGCGCTTCTTTAAATGCCACTGCCTTTGCTGCAATAACATGACATAAAGGACCACCTTGACCACCAGGGAACACAGCACTGTTAAGCTTTTTATAAATAGCTTCGTCGCCACATGCAGAAATAATTAAACCACCACGAGGACCAGCAAGTGTTTTATGCGTAGTTGTAGTAACAACATGAGCATGAGGTACTGGGCTTGGGTAAACGCCTGCCGCAATTAAACCAGCAACGTGAGCCATATCAACAAACAGGTAAGCACCGATTTTGTCAGCAATTTCACGGAACTTAGCCCAATCAACAATACCTGAGTACGCTGAAAAACCACCAATGATCATTTTTGGTTTATGCTCAAGTGCTAATGCTTCAACTTGTGCGTAATCAATTTCACCCGTTGCTTCATCTAGTCCGTATTGGATTGCATTGTAAAGCTTGCCAGAGAAACTTACGTGAGAACCGTGAGTTAAATGACCGCCATGAGCTAAGCTCATACCTAGTACAGTATCGCCAGCATCTAATAATGCTAGAAAAACAGCAGCATTTGCTTGCGAACCAGCGTGTGGTTGTACGTTAGCGTAGTCAGAACCAAATAATTCGTTAGCACGGTCAATTGCTAATTGCTCAACAACATCTACATGCTCACAACCGCCATAGTAACGCTTACCTGGGTAACCTTCTGCGTATTTGTTAGTAAGCTGTGAGCCCTGTGCTTCTAGTACACGTGGGCTACAGTAGTTTTCAGATGCAATTAGTTCAATGTGCTCTTCTTGGCGAGCAGTTTCTTTAGTGATTGCGTCAAATAACTCTGGATCAAAATCCGAAATATTCATGCTACGTTCTAACATTGGGGTCTCCTAGGGCAACGTGTATGGTGTTTTTTAGAGGCTTTATTGTACGCTTTAAACGACTCTTTGCCTACGCTCTTAAGTTGAGGATATTTAAACAGGGATTGAAACTATTTCACAGCTCTTTTAAGATGATATTTTTTAATAAATACATAATTATTTTAAATGCATTTTATTTTCTACATTTAATTAACTAATGAAAGCCTTTCTTTTTTATAATTAAAACTCATAAAAAAAGCGGCCTAAACCGCTTAACTTTCTATCTTGTATTAACCTAACTTAGCGAGCATTTCAGTGCGTAACGCGTCGTAATCGGCGTTTATATCACTTGCTAAGCATGGTTTTGCTAATGCATCGCTAAGTGGTTTTGGCATATCTAACTCAATGTTTAAAATACCTTCTACGCTCTCTTTAAACTTAGCAGGATGAGCTGTCGCTAAAAAGATACCAGCGGCACCAGGTGCTCGGTTTTCAACAAGACCTTGGTAAGCAATCGCGGTATGAGGTTCTGCCACATAGCCAGTTTGTTGAATTTTTTTCATCACTGCTTGCGTGTCTTGCTCGTTTACGCTGGTTGAATAAAAATTATCGTAGCTAAACCAGTTATTATCTAACATTGTTTGCACACGCGGCCAGTTGTTTGGCTTACTCACATCCATTGCATTTGAAAGCGATTCAAGCGTTGCGTTTGGCGTCCAGTTTTTATCAAGCATAAAGCGCGGCACAGTATCGTTTTGGTTTGTTGTTGCACTTAATTTGCCAACAGGTAAACCAATAACAGCACCAATCATTGCGGCGCACACATTACCAAAATTACCACTAGGTACTGATATATGTGCCGTTGCGCGCTTTTCTTTTGGTAGCTGTGCAATTGCCTCAAAGTAATAACAAACCTGAGCAACTAAACGGCTAATATTAATTGAGTTAGCTGAGTTAAGCCCAAGTGTTGATTTAACTTCTTCATCTAAAAAGGCATTTTTAACAAGCTCTTGGCAATCATCAAAGCTGCCCTCAACTGCATAACAATGAATATTATTACCTAGCGTAGTAAATAGCTTTTGCTGAGCAAGTGAAATCTTGCCTTTAGGATATAAAATTACTACGTCGATATTTGGTTTATTGTAAAAAGCATGCGCTACAGCTGCACCAGTATCGCCTGATGTTGCTGTTAAAATAGTTACTTTTTCATCTTTATTAAATTGCGTTAAACACTCAGCCATAAAGCGACCGCCAAAGTCTTTAAACGCAAGTGTAGGACCATGAAACAGCTCTAAACAATATGTGTTCTCTTCAACTTCCACCAGCTTAACTGGAAAGTTAAACGCGTTTTTAACCATTTGTGCCACGGTGTCACTTGGTAGCTCATTACCAATTAGGTGGGATAATATTTTGCCACTGCGCGTAACGAAGTCCATATCAAGCAATGCATCAACATCTGTTAATGGGGCTAGTGACTCTGGAAAAAACACACCTTGGTTACGACCCAAACCTGTTTTTACGGCTTCAACGAACGACACTTTTTGTGAGCTATCTTTTAAATTATGTAATTGCATGACTACCTATCCTATAAAACTGTTAATTGACGCGTGCCGTCGTTATCTAACTTACAAATGTGGCAAAAGCCTTGCTCGTTAATATAATTTGCTTCTAACCATTGTGCGCATTGCTGTGCAGCTTCAAGTGTTTTACACACAGTAAATAAGGTTGGTCCTGCGCCCGAAATACTCACTATTTCTGCGCCTAACGCTGGCAAGCTTGCTTTTGCTTCGCTAAAACCATTAATAAGTGGTGCACGGTAAGGTTCTGCTATTTCATCTTTCATTATGCTTAGCGCATCGTCAAAACGGCTAGTTAACAGTAAGCTGCTAAATGCTGATAAGCGCTGAGCAAATTCAACGCTTGCATGCATGCTCAATTCTTTAGGTAAAACAGAACGCGCTTTTGCTGTATTTAGCGAAAAACCAGGAAACGCAGCTACGTAATACCAGTTTTCATCAACCGGCAGTGCAATCGATTTATCAGGAATTAAATCACCTGTTAGCTGCAAACCACCTAAATAACATGGCGTGATGTTATCGTAATGACGACCGCCGCTTACTACAGCTTCAAAGTCAGCCATAAGCTCAATTAGCTCAACCTGGCTTAAATTAGTTTGTGCAAACTTATCAAGGGCAGCAAAAGTAGCCACGACCGAACATGCGCTAGATCCAAGCCCTGAGCCAATTGGTAAATTCTTTTTAAGCTCGAGCTTTACGCATGGCATGTTAGGCGCAACATGCGCTCTAAAATGTACTAAACACTGGTACGCTAAATTCTCATTAGGATCACTTGGTAACTTATGAGCGTATTCGCCTGTGCAAATAAATTCATCGCTTGATGCTGCGCTCACAACAGCTACATCGCCTAATAAACTGCCATCAATTGGCGCAAGCGCTGCGCCAAGGGCATCAAAACCCACTGCAAAATTACCAATAGACGCCGGAGCATATACTTCAATCATAGTCTGCTCCTAACGCGATAGCGTTTTTAAAATATCAGCAAACACACCCGCTGCTGTTACTTCAGAGCCAGCGCCATAACCACGAATTACAAACGGACGTGGTTGGTAATATTGGCTTAAAATAGCAAGTGCATTTTCACCATCGCGAATGACACTAAGCGCATGTTTTGCATCTACTGCTTCAATACCTACTTTACAATGACCTTCTTTAATTGTGCCTACATAGCGAAGTACTTTGCCTTCACTCGTAGCACTTTGAATAAGCTTGTTAAAATCAGCATCTAGGCTTGGTAGCTTTGCCATAAACTCATCAACGCTGTCTCCCTGTGCAAAACCTGGTGGTAATACAGACTCAACTTCAATATCGCTAAGCTCTAGTTGCATACCCGATTCACGGGCAATGATCAGTAACTTACGCGCTACATCGGTACCCGATAAGTCATCACGAGGGTCTGGCTCTGTAAAGCCGCTTTCTTTGGCTTTAATAGTTGCCTCAGAAAGTGATAAACCATCTTGTAATGCGCCAAACATGTACGAAAGAGAGCCTGATAAAATACCGCTAAACTCAAGCAACTCATCGCCAGCACCAAATAATGACTGCAAGTTATCGATTACTGGTAAGCCAGCACCTACGTTTGTCTCGTATAAAAACTTGCGGTTATTTCTTTGTGTTGCTGCAATTAAATCTTGGTAATAAGTATATGAGCTTGTTGTTGCCTTTTTATTGGCAGCCACAACATGAAAACCTGCATTTAAAAAATCTACATATTGCGCAGCTAGTGCATCTGACGATGTACAATCAACAAGTACGGGATTCACTAAATGATTTTGCTTAACAAACTGCTCTACTAATTTTAAATCAAATGCTTGCTCAGATGAGCCTAACTTTTGCTGCCAATCACTAAAAGCAATACCTTCACTATCTAGGTGTAATTGGCGAGAATTAGCAACGCCATACAAATTAAGTTTAATATTACGCTTTTCAAGCCAAGCTTGTTGACGCTCAAGCTGATTAATAAGCTCTTGACCAACTAAACCGCAACCTAGTAAAAACACATCAATTGATGGAACATGTGTGAAAAAGTTTTCGTGGCATACTTTTACCGCACCATTACACCTTTCACCATCAATTACAGCTGAAATAGCACTTTCGGTAGAGTCTTGTGCAATTGCGACAATGTTAACCTGTGCTTGTGCAAGGGATGCGAAAAACTTAGCAGCTAAACCTCTATGCGCACGCATATTGTCGCCAACTAAAGTAACAATAGCTAAATTACGTTGCACTTGTACCGGCTCAATTAATCCTGCCTTCGACTCAAGCTCAAACGCTGTTTGTAGTGCATCTAGCGCTAATGCTAAATCACTTTCATGTACACAAAAGCTGATGCTAAATTCACACGATGACTGCGTAATCAAAACAATAGAAACATTATCGTGCGCAAGTGCGTTAAATACCTTAGAAGCCATACCTACTTTGCCCTTCATGCCAGGGCCCGAAACTGTCAGCATAGCAAGGTCTTGTAAGCTCGAAAGGGCTTTTACAGGGTCGTTCGACGGGTAGTCATTACCAATTAACGAGCCTTGTGCATCTGGGTTATGTGTATTCTTAATTTCGCAAGGTACGCCCGCTTTAGCACACGGTAAAATTGTTTTAGGATGAAGTACTTTAGCGCCAAAGTAAGAAAGCTCCATTGCTTCTTTATAAGATAAAAAATCTACCTTTGTCGCTTTTTTAATATAACGGGGATCAGCGCTATATACGCCATCAACGTCTGTCCAAATTTGGCAAATTTCAGCTTCTAAACATGCAGCAGCAATTGCTGCCGAGTAATCAGAACCGTTACGACCAAGTGTTGTAAGCTCGCCCTTGTCATTACTAGCTGTAAAACCAGGCATAATATATATAGTGGCTGGATTTTCTTTTAACATAGCTTGAAAGCGCACTTTGCTTGCTACTAAGTCTGCTTCGGCATCAATATAACCACCTGTTGATGCAATACAGCTTGTTGCTTCTAAGTACTTAGCGTTATGTGAGCTTAATAAACGCTGCATAAGCGAGACACTTACACGCTCACCAAAACTAATTATAAAAGCACGAACCTGCTCTGGGCAGCACTTAATTAATGCAACACCATCAAGTTTATTTTTAAGTTCAGTAAAGTTTGGCCAGTTTTCAATAGTACCGTGATCTTTTTCTACAGCTGCTTTTAGTTCTTCGCATCTACTCACTAAAGCTTGCCATAACTCACTAAAGTCATGCCCTTGCTCAGCTTCACTTGCTAGAGCAACTAATGAATCGGTCATACCGCCTGGTGCTGAAAGTACTAATAGTACTTCGTCTTTTAATTGTGCTTTAACTAACTGAGCTACTTGTTGTAGGCATGTAAAGTCGGCAAGCGATGACCCACCAAATTTTAAAACGCGCATTGTTTATGTTCCTCATCCCATAAAACGAAAAAGGCCTGTGTTCTAAGTGAACACAGGCCTTTAAATTTGTTGCACCGACCTATGCCACTATCCAGTAAGAATGGTGGTTGTAATAATAATGGTCAGTACGCGATTAATTGTTTTCATAGGTTAAGACTGCCTCAACAAAGGCTATGCTGTCAACCCTAAATTAAAAGATAAAACAGCCTTTTTAAACATGAAAAAACCTAATGAATGCCAAATTTATGCAAAACATCACTTAAACTAGTTTTATCTATAGGTTTATTTATGAAGTCTATAGCACCTAATTGAGTAACTCTGTGTTTCATTTTATCTTGTATATCAGCAGAAATAACGAGTACAAAGCATTCAATTTTTTGCGCTTTTATATGTTCAAGTACCTCAACGCCATCTACTTCTGGCATAGTTAAATCTAGGCATAATAAATCAAAGTTATTAGTTTTAAATAGCTCAATAGCTTGGGCGCCATTTACAGCTTGCTGAATGTTCGCATCGACACATTGCTGCAAGCATCTAATTACTTGCTTACGCGCAACGGCAGAGTCGTCACACACTAAAATAGAAAAAGTCATAATGTTTACTACTAAATGAGCATAATTAAAGCTGTTAAGAAATAGCCATCCATAGCGACTTGTTCTATTCTACCACGGTACCTATATACGTAACAAAGCATCTAAGAATTTTCTGAGTAAAAAGAATTCTCTTAAATTCACAAGTTTGCCAAAGTACAAATTTAAACTCATTTGAGATTAAAATAACGCTTAAAATAAAATGTTTTTTATTTATTTTTAAGCATTTATTGACTAACTTTTATGTAACTAAGCAATCTTGTACTAAAACCAAAGGAACCATAAGCCACTTATGTTACAACAAAGCCTTTCTAAAAAGTTGCTGACCAGTGTTTTATCGGTCTATTTCTTGCTAACCTTTGTGGTCACTTGCGGGCAAGTCCTTGCTGAATATGTAAATACAAAAGACTATATTAGAGATGAATTAGCCACCTTACAAAAAACTTTTAGTCGTAGTTTAACCAGAGCCATTTGGGAGCTAAACACCAAGCAAACTATCACCACGGCAGAAGGTCTATTAGCTATCCCTATGATTGAAGGCATAATAGTGCGCGACGATAGCGGCGAAATAATCTCGCAGCTTGGGCGTTCTCTCGACATACATAAGTTGTACAGCCAACAATTAGTACAAGAAGAAGTTATTTTAGAAGATTCTAAGTCAGGTTTATTTGGATATACCTTTCCGCTTATATTCGAATTTTCGGGTAGAGCAACACAAGTTGGCGACGTTACTTTATTTTCTAGTCGAGAAGTCGTATTTAGTCGCATTATGGTTTCAATCTATTTTTTGATTGGTAATGCGATGATAAAAACAACATTTTTGATTATTTTGTTTTTAATGGCGTTCAGAAAATTACTTACCGATCCCCTATCTCAATTTATAGAACAAATAGAAAATCTTGAATTAGACGAACTTGAAGGTCAGCACATAGAAATAGAAACAGAAGAGCATAACGAGCTCAAAGTAATGGAGGAGTCATTTAACAATCTGATAGATAAAGTTGTTCAATACCGCCTAGAGCTTGAGCATGCGCAAAAGCAGCTAATAATAAGTAACGAAAAACTAGATCAACATAATGTTCAATTAGAGCAAGACGTAGCTCGTAAAACATCAAATTTAAGCCAAGCAATGATGGATTTACAACAACAAAAATATGAATTAGAAAAACAAAAAATTGTATTAACTGATGAAGTCGATCTTCGTCGCAGTACCGAGCAAGAGCTACTAACAAAACAAACCGAGTTACAACGTTACGTAGATGAATTAAGCCTTGCACAAGAGCGCCTACTCGGCACTGAAAAAATGGCCGCATTAGGTGGGCTAGTTGCAGGAATAACTCACGATATAAATACACCAATAGGTATTGGCGTTACCGCAATCTCATTTTTACAAGAGCGTTTAAATCAACTTGAAGCTGCCTATAAAGAAAAAACCCTGTCGCCTAAAGCCCTCGAAAATTTTATTAATGATGCTCAACAAAGTACTAGTTTACTAACAACAAACCTTGATAGAGCCTCAGAGTTAATTGCCAGTTTTAAGCAAATAGCAGTTGATCAAGCAAGCGAAGCCATAAGAACCATTAATTTTAAAGATTATGTAAACGAGGTTATTCGCTCACTTCATCCACAACTAAAAAAAACAGCCCATACTATTAAATTAGAATGCCCTGATGATCTTGTTTTAAATTTGCCTGCGGGTGCAATAAGCCAAATTTTTACTAACTTAATTATGAACTCACTTATTCATGGTTTTGAAGGCAAAAATAACGGCATTATGGATATTAAAATAACCAGTGACGAAACAAACCTAACCATTGATTACAAAGATAATGGTAATGGAGTGACAAATGAGCAGCTTAAAAAGTTGTTTGATCCGTTTTTTACTACCAAACGAGATCAAGGCGGAAGCGGACTTGGCACACACATAATGCTCAATTTAGTTAAACAAACTTTAAGCGGATCTATAGATGCAAGTAGCGAAGCTGGTAAGGGTTTACGTTACTATATTAAATTTCCAAAAAACATGCCTAAACCACTGCCTATTTTTAATCAAAATTAAACAGCCAGTAACAAATCAGTCATTTCGAGATACTGATTTTATTGTTATGATTGGATAAATTTTCAAATGGATCAATCCCCATGTGGTTTAGTAACCTTATTTGTTACCGCTTTAAGCAAGACGTTTCGTATACTCAAGAAGATTTCGATAAAGCATTAGAGCAAGACTTGTTTCGTCCATGTACAGGTCAAGAATTATCGACATTTGGCTGGACAAAAGCATTTGGAAAACACGGCGACACATTATCGCACTTTTCACAAAAAAGTATTTTAGTGTGTGCTAAGCGTGAAGAAAAAGTATTACCTGCTTCTGTTATTAATGAACTTGTTGCTGAAAAAGTTGATTTAATTGAAGCAGAAGAAAATCGTCCAGTTAAGAAAAAAGAAAAAGACGAATTAAAAGAAAACATTCTTCATGCTCTACTTCCACAAGCGTTTAAAAAATCTAGTTTACAGTTTGCGTTTATCGACCAAGAAAACGGTTGGGTTGTAGTAAACAGTGGCAGCTTTAATAAAGCAGAAGAGTTACTTGCCCTACTTCGTAAATCACTGGGTACATTACCTGTAGTACCTGCATTTGCAAATTACGACCTTGATGTATTTTTAACAGATTGGTTAACTAACTTCAGCACACCTGAAGGTTTTGCAATAGGCTCAGATGCTGAACTTGAAGAAGCAGACGACAGTGGCGCACAAGTTAAACTTAAAGGTCATGACTTATCATGTGACGAAGTGAAATCGCATCTTGAAAGCGGTAAACGCGTAACTAAACTTGCACTTGATTGGCAAGAGCGCGTTAAGTTCATGCTGCAAAATGATGGCTCTATTAAACGTTTAAGTTATTCAGAAACGTTAAAAGAAGAAAATGCTGATATCCCAAAAGAAGATATGGCAGTAAAACTAGATGCAGACTTTATTCTCTCTTCAGAAGAAATTAAACAATTACTTGAAGAGTTAACGTCTGGCTTAGGTGATGCAGACGATTTAGTAAAACCTTAAAGTTAAAACTATTTTAAGTATAAAAAAAGCACGATTCATTCGTGCTTTTTTTATGCTTAAAATTTAAGAGAACTTAACTAAACATATCTTTCACATCAACTAACATATCGTTGTACTCATCACTAGAGAACAACTGCATAGACGGAATAACACCTTTATCTATGTATACCTGTAATGCAGCTGATTTATCAGATACCTGTAATGTCCCCTCTAAAATAGCGCCAATGCGGATAAAGTCTACATAGCCAATTTGAGCTGGTTTATAACTCGGATCCGCCCAACTAAGTGCCACATCAGAAAACTCGTCAGGAAACTCCCATGCACGCATAATAGAAAAACCTATTTTACCGCTAAGCTTTTGAATTGCATGGGCTAGAAAGCTAGGATTAGCAAACACCTCAGGGTGACGTTCAGCTTCAGTCAAAATAGGTAATACACCAATATTATAAACAAGTGCAGCGAGGGTAATAGCATCGCGATTTAACGACGTATGCTTGTTATTTTTTAAATAAAATTCCATCAACGATATAGAATGACTCGCAACGGTCAGCGTTTTTTGCCACGCTTTGCCCATATACCCTTTAATGAGCTCATTATTTGAAACAAACAATTGCTCCATAGCCATAGCCGTTGCAATATTTTTAATTTGGCGCAAGCCAATACGTGTAACCGCCTGATGTAAATTAGATACTTTTACAGAGCGTCCCATTATTGCGCTATTAGCTACTTTGATCATACGAGCTGATAAAGCGGGATCTTGTGAGATAACGTCCGACATTTGCATTAAATTCACATCAGGGTTATCAGCAGCATAACGTACCTTAATAGCAACCTCAGGTAACGTTGGTAAAACCAGTGTATCGTTATTTATTCTATCGACTAAAATCGTTAAAAGTGCATTTTCTGTAGACATAAAGCTGTCATCCTTTTGTTCTTAGGTTGCAATGCAAATGCAAACCACGACAATTAATTTTTGATATTAGTAATACAATTAGTATTGTCTAACTTACCGCTAAAGTTAAGGAAATTATAGAGATTTATTTTTTATTCACGCTATTTTATCCCGACCATTTGCCTTACAACGCCTAACACTTGCTATTTACCATTCAGTTTTGGTTTAATGCAGTCACAATAAGGAAGCGTTTGTGCATTTTTAGCTACTTTGTTAGCACGTACAAAATATTAAACTTACTTTTTTAACAGGCAAAATAATGATCTTAAATAAAATTAGCCAAGCAATTATGCTCTCTGGTGTCGTTTTTCTTAGTGCATGCTCAGAGCAAGCTCCCTCTTCTACCGACAACACAACAGCAAAAACAGAGCAATCTTCAAAAGCAGAAAATAAGCAAATGGGTCCACAACTCATAAATGCTGACCAGCAACGTTTAGATATTTATACCGACTTTAGTTTACAAAGTGATTTGTCGCATTTAAGTGATAATCAAAAAGCCATGATTGTTAAACTTATTGATGCTTCAAAAGTAATGGATGAGTTATTTTGGAAACAATCATTTGGTAAAAGTAAAAGTGCATTTTTAGCAAAGTTAAACGATGAAAAAGTTCGTACATTTGCCGATATTAACTATGGTCCATGGGATCGTTTAAATGGTGATGAAGCTTTTTTATCTGGTTATAAAGAAAAACCACTTGGTGCGCAGTTTTACCCTGCAGACATCACTAAAGAAGAATTAAACAATGCCGACGTTGAAGACAAAACAGGTCTTTACTCTGTTATTAAACGTGATGAGCAAGGCAAACTTTACAGCGTACCTTACTCTAAAGAATACGCTACTGAACTTGCAAAAGCAGCCGACTTGCTACGCGAAGCAAGTAAGCTTGCTGACGACAAAGAATTTGCAAGCTATCTAAACCTTCGTGCTGATGCACTGCAAAAAGATGATTTTCAAGTATCTGATTTTGCATGGATGGATATGAAGAATAACCCTATTGATGTGGTTATTGGTCCTATTGAGACTTACGAAGACCAGTTGTTTGGTTACCGTGCTGCTTATGAGTCTTATGTATTAATTAAAGATCTAAAATGGAGCGAACGCCTAGCTAAATTTGCAGCATTTTTACCTGAGCTTCAAAAAGATTTACCTGTTGATGCTAAGTATAAACAGGAAGTACCAGGCTCTGACGCCGACTTAAACGCTTATGATGTTGTTTATTACGCAGGTCACTCTAACGCTGGTAGTAAAACAATAGCGATTAACTTGCCAAACGATGAGCAAGTACAATTAGAAAAAGGTACTCGCCGCCTACAACTTAAAAATGCAATGCGTGCTAAGTTTGACAAAATTTTAGTACCAATTGCTGATCAGCTGATTGTACCTGAACAACGTAAGCATATTACTTTCAATGCATTTTTTGCTAACACCATGTTTCACGAAGTGGCTCACGGTCTAGGTATTAAAAATACCATTACAGGTAAAGGTACCGTTCGCCAATCTCTACAAGAACACGCAAGTGCACTTGAGGAAGGTAAAGCCGATATACTTGGTTTATATATGGTTGAGCAGTTGCTTAAAAAAGGCGAGATTACTGAAGGTACACTTGAAGATTACTACACAACCTTTATGGCTGGTATTTTCCGCTCAGTACGTTTTGGTGCATCAAGTGCACATGGTCAAGCAAACATGATCCGCTTTAACTTTTTTGCACAAGAAGGCGCATTTTCTAAAAATGAAGCTGGTTTATATCGCGTTAATATGGAAAAAATGAGCATTGCAATGGCTAAGCTTTCTCGCTTAATTTTAACCTTACAAGGTGATGGCGATTACGAAAAAGTAGACCAGCTAATTGCAACTCATGGCGACATTAAAGAAGAACTTGCTAAAGACTTAGAAAAACTAAGCAAAGCAAATATTCCTGTAGATGTAACGTTTAAGCAAGGTAAAGAAGTACTAGGGCTTAAATAAGCTTAGTTAAACTTAGCTAAACCCTAAAAAAGCGTTGCAGTTTAAAACTGTAGCGCTTTTTTTAACTCTGTAATTTGTAACTCTGTATACGGAACTGCTGGATACTTACCCCAAATTGGCGCAGGCCAGGCAGCATCAGTCGTAAAACGTGCTATATGATGAATATGTAATTGCGGCACCATGTTCCCCAAAGCAGCAATGTTTAACTTATCAGGCTTAAATACATTCATAATCAACTTGCTTAGCTTTGCAGACTCTTTTAAATACACAATTTGATCACCCTCAGATAAATCAATAATCTCTTTTAAGGCAGGTTGCCTTGGTACTAATACAAACCATGGATACTGACTATCGTTCAACAAAAGTACTTTACACAGCGGCCAATCGGCAAGAGCTATACAGTCGCGTTTAAGCTCTGGGGCTAATTCGAATTCAGGGTTAGTCATTATAATGTCCTGCTTAGTCTTTAATAATTGACACTTTATAGCATTTAGTTGCAGTTGCACACGCTTGGCTTTACCATTCAAAGTAATATTTATAAAAGCGAAGGCAATCTTGTGCTAAAAAAAATAAAACACCTTTCACTTGCCCTGCCATTAATAGTTGGCGCTATTAGTGTTCAAGCAAAACCTTTATCGCTGGAGCGTATTTTTGACGATCCTAGCCTGTCGGGTAAGTCGCCGGTACAACTTAAATTTTCGCCGGATGGCAGCCGAGTAACTTATTTACAAGGTAAAAATGATGACTACAACCGCTACGATTTATGGGAATACAATTTAAAAGATAAAAAAAATCGTATTCTGGTTGATTCAGCTAAATTATTTTCAGGCCCAGAAAATCTATCTGATGAAGAAAAAGCACGCCGTGAACGCCAACGTATTTTTGGTAAAGGCATACTTGAATACAAATGGTCTAAAGATGGTAAAGCGCTTTTATTTCCACTTAACGGCGACCTTTATTATTACGAACTAGCATCAGGTAAAAGTAAAAAACTAACCGACACTGAAACATTTGAAACCGATGCACGTTTTTCACCTAAAGGTAACTATGTATCGTTTATTCGAGAGCAAAACCTTTATGCTTTAGAACTTGAATCAGGTAAAGAAATTCAGCTTAGCAAAGACGGTGGCGGCGTTATTAAAAACGGCATGGCCGAGTTTGTTGCTCAAGAAGAAATGAGCCGCATGACTGGCTATTGGTGGTCAGGTGACGAATCTAAAATTGCTTACACTCGTGTTGACGAAACCCCAGTAAAAGAAGCCATACGTAACGAAATTTACGCTGATGAAGTAAAACTATTTAATCAACGTTACCCATTTACAGGTACCGATAATGTCAAAATTCAACTTGGCGTAGTAAAACTAAACGATCAACAAGTAGATTGGATTGATTTAGGTAAAGACGAAGATATTTATATTGCCCGCGCTAAGTGGTTAAAAGATAGCGATACACTGTCGTACCAGTGGCAAAACCGCTCGCAACATAAACTAGAACTTCGTTTTTATAACAGTGAGTCAAAAACGCAAAAGGTAGCACTTACCGAAAACAGCGATACGTGGATCAACCTACATTTTGATCTTGAGTTTTTAAAAGACAAAAAACACTTTGTATGGGCATCTGAACGCGACGGTTTTAAACACTTATACCTATATCGCACAAATGGTCAGCTTGTTCGCCAAATTACAGCTGGTGATTGGACTGTTGATAGCTTAAAAGGCATTGATGAGAAAAAAGGCGTTGTGTACTTTGCTGGTCGAAAAGATACCCCTCTTGAAAGCCACCTGTACAGCGCTCCTTTATTCAAAAAGGGCGAAACAAAACGTATTACCGAAAAAGGTCAGTACCATAATGTTGTAATAGCAAAAGACAGCAAAACCTTTATCGATAATAGCTCGTCTGACAATAAACCAAATTCAGCAGCACTTCGCAAAATAAATGGCGAATTTATTACGTGGCTTGAAGAAAACAAGCTAGACAGTAATCACCCGCTTACACCTTATTTAAGTGACTTAACAAAACCAGAGTACGGCACAATTAAAGCCGAAGATGGTCAAGTTATGCATTATCGCCTATTTAAACCAAGCAACGTAACTGATGGCAAAAAACACCCTGTTATTGTTAACGTATACGGTGGTCCGCATGCACAACGAGTAACGAATAGCTGGCGTAGTAAAAACTTGTATTTTCAGTACATGGCGCAACAAGGTTACGTGATTTTTCAACTCGACAACCGTGGTTCTTATAACCGTGGTAAAAAGTTTGAAGATGCTATTTACAAGCACTTAGGTGTGGTTGAAGTGGCAGATCAAATTAAAGGCGTAGAGTTTTTACGTACTCTTGATTTTGTAGACCCACAACGCATTGGTGTTTATGGTCATAGTTACGGCGGCTACATGGCACTTATGACCATGTTTAAAGCGGGTGATTACTTTCAAGCAGGCGTGTCAGGTGCACCTGTAACCGATTGGGCACTATACGATACACATTATACTGAGCGTTATTTAGGTCACCCTGATACAAATGCTAAGGGCTATGAAGACAGTGCTGTTTTTCCTTACGCAGATGGCTTAAAAGGTCCATTAATGATTTACCATGGCATGGCAGACGACAACGTGTTGTTTACTCATTCCACTAAATTATTTAAGCAGCTTCAAGATAATGAGAAACAGTTTGAAATGATGACCTACCCAGGCTCTAAACACAGCTTACGTGGTAAACAAGTACAAACGCACTTACATCAAACCATTACTAACTTCTTTAATCGTCATTTTGATGTTAAATAGTTAAACAAGTTTAAAAAGTAGACTAAAGGCTGATTGATAAATCAGCCTTTTTTTTGCCTTAATGGTTATTGAGCCTAGATTAAATATACTTTTTAGCTACGCTTATTCTATGCACCTATCAGTGCAAACTTATAAAGGATAAATGTATGCCCAACCTTCGTCGTTTTAGTATTTTTCAACGGTTTGCCATTTTGGTGGGGATTGTTATTTTTGGTTTGATTGTATTAAGTATTTCTAGCTTAAATCATCAATATGACGCACTCAAAAATGAACAATATATAAAAACACAAAATGTAGTAGAAACTGCCTACAGTATAATCACCCACTTTCATGAGCTTGAACAAAACCAAACTATTACCCAACAACAAGCGCAATCACAAGCAATGCAAGCTATTCGCGCACTCAGATACGACAATACTAATTACTTTTGGATTAATAACTACCAACCAGAAATGATAATGCACCCCATAAAACCGGCACTTGAAGGGAAAGATTTAACCAATAATAAAGACCTAGACGGTAAAGCATTGTTTGTTGATATGGTAAATATTGTCAAAAGTTCTGGTGAAGGTTTTATACCGTATAAATGGCCAAAACCCGGAAAAGACAAACCCGTTGATAAAATTGCGTTTGTTAAAGGATTTAACCAATGGCAATGGATTATTGGCTCTGGTGTTTACCTCGATTCGATTGATACCGCATTTGAAGAACAGCGAAATTTAATAATTATAAATGCTCTTATTATGATATTTGCCATTATTTTATTTAGTTACTTTATAGGCAAAAGTATTGTCGCTCCTACACGGCTTGCTGCCGATATGATGAAAGATATATCGCAAGGTGAAGGTGATTTAACACGTAGTTTAAATGAAGAAGGAAATGACGAAATTTCAGAGCTATCTCATTCATTTAACTCTTTTATATCAAAAATGCGTGAATCTTTAGTTCATGTATCGCAAAGTGCAACTGATGTGGGTGAACATGCATATACAGTTGATGAATCAAGTAAAACGAGTCACTCATACATTGAACTACAAAACGACAGTTCAACACAAGTAGCAGCCGCTATGGAACAAATGACCCATCAAATACATGACGTAAGCCGCAATGCAGAAGCCGCTGAGCAAGCAGCAAACGATGCAGCTAAAAATGCATCTACTGGCAAAAATGTAGTCGCTAAAACCATTACCGCAATAGAAACGCTCTCTAGCAATATAGAAACGGTGAGCCGTGTAACCGAAGACCTAGCAAACGAAAGTCACAATATTGGTTCAGTACTTGATGTTATTAGGAGTATTTCGGAACAAACCAATTTGCTCGCATTAAACGCAGCAATTGAAGCGGCACGTGCGGGCGAACATGGTCGTGGTTTTGCTGTAGTTGCCGATGAAGTCCGTACTTTAGCAAGCCGTACAGGGCAAAGTACTGATGAAATTCAAGCTATGATAACCAAACTTCAAGAAGGTGCGAAAGCGGCTGTAGAGGCTGTTAAATCAAGCCAAGCACTTTCTATTTCTACAGTAGATCAAGCCTCATTAGCTAATACCTCTCTTAATGAAATTGAAAGACTCGTATCAATAATCACAGAGATGAATAGCCAAATAGCTCGCGCTACAGAACAACAAACTCAAGCCGCCGATGAGGTTAATTTACGAATAAACGATTTGTCGCATTCAACCGAAAAGTCGCTAGATAATACCAAGCAGTTAACTGGTGCGAGCGATAAACTAAAACAAAGTAGTGTGCAGCTATCAAGTGTTGTTAATCGATTTAAACTAGATTAAGCGATAACTTATTGAGTATTCATTAAAAAGCCCCAAATTATGACTTATAATTTGGGGCTTTCATTTTAAAGCGATAACTTATTAAGTATTACAAACAATAACGTGCAAACAAGCTAGTTACAGACGCAGCAGTTGGCTTACCATGTTGCCAATCACCACCTTCAACACCGCTACCTGCAATATCCATATGAACATATGGTAAAGGTTGCGCAGAGTCGTTACCGTGCTTATCTAGCCCGCCTACAATAGCCATAAACGCCATTGGGAACTGATGCCCACGGGCTGTAACTGCAGATGCGGCATTATTACTAGAAAGTACATCGTCAGCTAACGTACGCGGTTTAATAAAATCATAATCTTCACGGCGTGAACGCGATACTTCTGCGCCATCTGCCCATAAATCGCCGCAATCGGCTATTTGACGTGAAACACCTGCACTACGAGCTGGACCATTTTCAACGTATGCACCGTAAGGACCCATTGCACGAGCAGCGTGCCCCGTTAATGTAGCAACAGTAAATAACGTTGGATTGATTTCGCCTTTAGCTAAATCTTTCATTTCGCTAAGTAAGTCGCCCATAGCTAAACGCCCTTCTGCATCAGTATTACCAATGCGTACACGTACACCCTCGCGGCTAGTGATTATTTCATCTGGTACAAAACAATCAGAACCAATAGAGTTACGAACAACGGCTAAGTACGATACTACTTTTACGCCTTTAGGCTGATAATCTGCAACGGCTTTCATAAACCCTGCAACAGATGCTGCGCCACCTTTATCGCGGCTCATACCTGCCATGTGTCCGCCAACTTTTAAATCTGCACCGCCGGTGTCATATACAAGACCCTTACCTACAAACATAAGCGTACGAGTAATTTCGCCCTCTGGTACATATTCAAGCTTAACAACACGTGGATGATGACGCTCAACTGCATAAGATGCACGAGCAACAGTACTTAACATTGGATAATTTTTATCAATAGCTGCAATATCGTCAATTACGTCAACCGCAATTTTTGAGCCTTTAAATAAATCAACGCAGTAATCTGCAAAGCGAGGCGGAGCCATACGCTCAGGCTCAGTACCACATAAGTCACGTGCAGCATATTGACCCGCAGCAATTGCATTAACGGCTTTAATTGTTTGATCACTAGCTCCAACTAAACCAATATTTATTACTGGTTCAATTCCTTCACCATGAAACTCGCGCGCTTCTAATGGTTGCCATAAAGCCTGACAAGCGCCTAAATAAGCAACTTCTAGAGCGTGTTGGTAACGGCTATCGCCATTAAGATTTGGTAAAAATATTGCAGGGTTAACACTGCCCGATGCTTTCGCTTCATTAATTGCTAGTTTAGCGGCATCAAAGTAACGACGTACGTCGTCGTAATCTCTGTTTAACGGACCTGTTGGAGCAAGTATTACACGCTTGTTTTCAATTACTAATAAAGTAACTTGCTTACCAATGCGAGAGTCTACTTTTGATAGTGCTAGAACAGCATCGCGTAATGGGTTATTTGGTAATTGAGAAAAATCATCACTGATAATGATCAATGCATCATGAGATGTGCATTCAAGGCTAGTACTTACTGGCTGAGCCAGCACAGCTTTTGGATATGCCATAAATAAAGGTCCTGTTAAAAAACATAAGCCTCTATTATCGTCGATTTAAATATTGAAGACCAGTAAGCTGCAACGACTTTGCCATTTAAGATATTGCTAACACCTTACTTTATTGGCAACTTAAAGTTACAACTTTACTTAACTAATCAAGAATACTGAGTTGTTGGTTTTGTTCTGGTTTATTTTTAATACCAACGCCAATCCCTAATAATCGTACTGGTTGCTGGAGCCCTCGCTGGTGGGCTTTTGTAAGCAATTGAGCAAAAATTTCAGTATTTAATTGATGATATGCCTGATCCGCAGAGGTCACTACAAAGTTTGCAAACTTTACCTTAACACTCAGTTTATTAATTCGGTTTTCTAATTGCTGCTTATTCAAACGTATTGTTAATTCGTCTAGTAATTTAGGAAGCTGATCAAGGCATTCTTGTAAGCTATTTTTATTATACTCATAGGTATGCTCAACACTTAGCGACTTTCTAATTCGGTTAGTAGACACCTGACCAACATACTCACCAGCACATTTTTGATAAAGCGACACACCAAAATTACCCACATGTTGCTGCATCCAGTTTACGCCTTTTTCGCGTATATCTTTACCGGTATATAACCCTTTTAAGTTGAGTTTTTCGAGCGTAACTTTACCCACTCCCGGAATTTTACCTAATGGTAACTGTGCTAAAAAGTCATCTACTTCATTGGGTAACACAACAAATTGACCATTGGGTTTATTTTCATCACTGGCTATTTTTGCAATAAACTTAATAGGCGCAATGCCTGCTGATGCAGTAAGCCCCGTTGCATTATAAATATCAGCACGAATTTGTTGAGCTATAAGTGTGGCACTGCCTTTACAAACGGTACTGTCTGTTACATCAAGATAGGCTTCGTCAAGAGAGAGAGGTTCAATTAAGTCTGTGTAACGGTTAAATACTTCACGTATTTGATTTGAGGCTTCTTTATAAACAGCCATACGCCCAGGTACAATAACTAAATCGGGGCACAGTTGTTTGGCATGATAATTCGACATAGCCGATCGCACACCATATTCTCTTGCAATATAGTTCGCCGTGGAAAGAACCCCACGACGACTATTCCCCCCAATTGCCAGTGGAACACTTGCAAGCTTAGGGTTATCGCGCATTTCTACGGCTGCATAAAAGCAATCCATATCTATGTGAATAAACTTTTTCATCACCACAATAACAACTGTTTATTTATACAGCCATTATTATGTAATCACTTTTAATTAGCAAGTATCTGCGCAATGAACTAATTATTTAATCACTTGTGTTTTATTAGAACAGTGCATCCAAAAGGCAAACTCTGTTAAAAAACCTATCACAAGTAACGTAACTGCGCCCGGTGCATTACCCATCGCAAAGCAGGTAAAAGACGCAATAAAAATCAAAGAAGCCAAAGCCCAACTAATTATATTTTGCAATGTGTGTGTCCTATTGTGTACTACAGTGTGTAATTTAACTCTAGTCTCAAAATTAATTTCATTCAACTAAAATTATTAAAACGACGATTGATATCTTGAGGTAGTTACTTCATATTGATAATCTAAGTACTTTAAAACTAAGAGCTATAAGTGCATGCAAGCGTTTAAAGAACAGCACCCTATTCATACCGATATAACCGTAGCTTGGGCAGATATGGATGCCCTTCAACACGTAAATAATGTCGTTTATTTACGTTATTTTGAAATAGCCCGAATCGACTTTTTAAATAAAATAAACTTATTTGATACCATTAGCCCAAATAGTACTGGTCCTGTTATAAGCGAAAATAACATTCGTTATAAGCGCCCAGTTACTTTTCCAGATACGCTTACTGTAGGCGTTACAATTACAGATATTAAAACCGATCGCTTTGTGATGAATTACACCGTATTTAGTCACGCACAAAATGCAGTAACTACAACCGGCAACTCAAAAGTAGTTATGTTTGATTTTACAACAGGGAAAAAAGCCCCTATTTCAGAGCCTCTTTTATCAGCTTTAATTAGCTATGCTCAAGACGACTAATAAGGAACTTTCATGCAATACAGTCCACTAGGTAGCAGTGGTATTAATGTTTCTCGAGTATGTTTAGGCAGCATGACATGGGGTAAGCAAAATACACAAAGCGATGCTGATGAACAAATAACTTATGCTCTTGCGCAAGGCGTAAATTTTATTGATACAGCCGAAATGTATGCTGTGCCACCGTCTCCTGAAACTTATGGTAAAACAGAGCTAATTATTGGCGATTGGTTATCACGAAATAAGCAAAAACGTAGTGAGATCGTACTCGCGACTAAAATTGCTGGTAACGGTTTATCGTGGGTTCGTGATGGCGGCAATATTACTCGCCAAACAGTTATTGAAGCAGTCGATAGTTCCCTAAAGCGTCTACAAACTGATTATATTGATTTATACCAATTACATTGGCCAAACCGCTCTACTCCACACTTTGGTAGGCAATGGCCCGGTACGCTCAAATTTACTGATGTAAATACACAAGAGCAACAAGCCAGCATGCTTGATATTTTAGAAGGTTTAAATGACTGCGTAAAAGCAGGAAAAATTAAGCATTGTGGTTTGTCTGACGATACACCATGGGGTATAAGCCAGTTTTTAAGCTTAGCCAAAGAGCACGATTTGCCGCGCATGGTGTCTATTCAAAACGAATTTAGCTTAGCCCACGCTAAAGATTGGCCATATTTAATTGAGCAATGTGTTCATGAGGATATAGCTTATTTACCGTGGTCACCTTTAGCTGCTGGTTTATTGACGGGTAAATATTTAAACGGTGCCCGACCAGAAGGCTCTCGCTGGACCTTTATGCAGCGTAACGGTATTTTTAGAGATACACCAAACGCAGAGCAAGCAACAAAGCAATATGTAGAGCTTGCTCGTGAAAATAATATTACCCCAGCACAGCTTGCACTAGCGTGGTGTAATCAGGTTGATGGGGTTACTTCTTCAATTATTGGGGCAACATCTATAGCTCAATTAAAGGAAGACATAGACGCATTTAGCATAACGTTGAGCGACAAAATTTTAGCCGATATAAATGCTATTTTTAGAAACTTTCCGATGCCATATTAAATTCGTACTTCGTTAATAGGTAGTGCTATTATGGCTACTTATTAACAATAAACTTTTTGTAAAAATTTATTCGCTAAACGACTAACGCTATACTTTAATTAACTTTTGTTATGTTAAGAGTCATTGACTATGCCAAAAAACGGATACTTTGTACTTTCATTATTTATAACATATAACGTATGCGCTTCTGAGCAAGAAAAACAGCCTTTACAAGAAATCATTTGGCTACAAAGCCATACTGCCCCATTTCATATTGCTAAAAGTGAGCGCTCACCACAAGGTGGCTTATGCGACAACTTAACAGAGCAACTTATAAATAATATCCCTGGGGTAAAACATACTCGTTTAGCAGTTCCGCAAGCGCGAATTCATAAATATTTAGCTGAAGGTAAAAATATCTGCTTGCCGTGTACTCTTTATAAAAACCACTCTAATCAGATGTTTAAATACTCAAACCCAACAGCTGTGTACCCGCCGTTTTCTGTTATTACAACAAAAGCACTTAAGCCTATACTTACTAAAAAGTACGGTAACCCTATTCATTTAATTAGTTTATTAACTGATCAGAACTATATTTATGGTCAAGCTGCAACTAGAAGGTTTTCACCAAACATAAATACAATTATTAATAATAGAGTTCTGCATATTAACGCACCTTTAAATTTGAAAGATCAGAGCCAAGCATTAACAACACAGCTAAATTACGGTTTTTTAGATTATGTAATTGATTACCCATTTATGATTAACTATTTTAAACAACAAAATAAGTTTAATAACCTTGTAAGCATACCAATCGAAGAAAATTACAATACAGTTATTCAAGGTGCTGTGAGTTGCGCAGTTAATGCACCTAATAACTTTGCCGAACAAGCTATAAATAAAATTAACTTCGCATTAAAAAATAAAATATTACAATCTTATGAATATCAACATACTCAATATGACTGGCTAAACAACGGTACTAATAACTTTAGACAGCACTATAGTGACTATGTATTAAATTTTAATTCGCACACCACTGCTGCTCAAGCAAGCATTGTTCGTTAGTGTAAAGTGCTACTTTAAAAATACAATCAGCAGTCACCTCACCTACTCCCGCTGGCGTACCTGTCATAATAATATCGCCATCTTCTAAGCTCATAAATTCACTAATTTCTTGCAAAATTGATTCAGGCTTATAAAGCATAAAATGAGAATCGCCTTGCTGAATGACTTCATTATTAATTTTAAGTTCGAACTTAAAGTGCTGCATTTCATCAGTTAATTCTACAAAGTCACTTAAAATAACAGAGCCGTCAAACGCTTTAGCTCGCTCCCATGGCAGCCCTTTATTTTTTAATTTACTTTGTACGGTACGTTTAGTTAAATCTAAACCTAGCCCAACCCCAACAAGTTTTTTATTTTTAACGACAAAACATAACTCAGTTTCATAATGCAGCGTATCGCCGTTATGAGCTGCAAATAACGTATCCGTAATCGCGCTGTTTGGTTTGTTAAATAACACCATTTGGTCTGGCGTTTCGTTGTTTAGCTCTGTAATGTGTGCGGTATAGTTACGACCAACACACACTACTTTTGATGGTGTTAATTTTTCAGATACTAACTTTATTGAATGCATATAAATAACGTCTCAGTTAATAGGACCTGTTGACCTTTCAGGATTAAAATTTGTTCAATCTAGGGGTTATTTAATCGCGGCGCGATGTTTGTAACCTAGTGGGCTCGATAACTGCTCCTGCGTTATTCTACTGACTTACATCCATGTAAGAATAAGTAAAAACCGAGCAAAGCTTCCGCGTCCTGCTCACGCCCCTTACCGACATCTATGTAGGCAACAAAGAGTAAATAGTCCCTGGGCAGAACCCTTCTGGCAGCGCATGTCTTGCCTTTATGCTACGTTATTGCCTATTTATGGGGAATAACCACACTACACAGGCTCTGCCTTAACCTAAATACCAAACATACTGCTGCAAATTCAACCTCGAAAGATAAACAGGTCCTAGCTAATAAGCGTTTCAAGTAAGCTCAAATTAATAGGTTTAAGTAAAACTCGGTCAATATTTAAATCTTTTATTTGCCTAGGATCGGGTTCGGCACCACTTACGATCACCAAACGTAGATCTGGATAACGCTCATTGACTTTTTGCCCTAAGTCAATGCCGCTCCCATCGGGTAAATGCATATCTAGTAATACTTTATTAAATTGTTGGTCGTGATTGAGTATTTGCAAACACTGCGCGCAACTCGATGCTATCACCGTTTCAACACCTAAACTCTCTAAAAGTAACTGTGTAATTTGCGCTGCATCGTGATCGTCTTCTACGAGTAAAAAGCGCTGTTTTTTCTCAGTTAAACCCTTAGTACTGTTTATATCTTTGGCCTGTGGTGCATACTCTGGTGCGACTAAGTAATCTTGTAAACACTGATATAAAGCAGCACTATCTACAGGCTTTGGTATTACATCGTTAAAACCAAGTGCAGCTAGTTCCTCATGTATGCCTTTCATAGTAGCGGCAGTAAGCGCGATTATTGGACCTTTATAACCCATTTTCCTGAGCTCTATAGTCGCTTCTTTACCACCCATTACAGGCATATGAATATCGATAAAAATAATATCGTAAGGCGCTTTATATGCATCTGCAATTCGTACTTTTTCAAGTGCTTGTTGACCGTGCTCAGCGAAATCTACTCGCGCGCCACAGGTACTGATCATATGACCAACTAGCATGCGTAAATCACGTAAATCATCAACAACCAATACTCGCCCATGTACTTTGCAAGGAGCCGATTTATTTTGTAACTGCGGAACACTACTAAAATTAAGTACTTGTCGCTCTACTTCGCTAATATCACCTGGGTAAACCGAAATAGTAAACATAGAGCCTTTGCCTATTTCAGAATGTAAACTAATGTCACCGTGCATACGCGCTAATAATTCAGCACATATTGCCAAGCCAAGACCAGCTCCACCTACAGATCGAGATTCTACATCGGCTATTTGTTCAAATGGCTTAAATATAAGTTCTTGTTTTTCATGGGCAATTCCCATACCCGAATCTTTAATGCTAAAAAATAGCATTTCACGATCATCAACCCATTGCATCCACGCATTAACAACAATTTCGCCTTTATCGGTAAATTTAACCGCATTGTTTATTAGATTTATTAAAATTTGGCGAACTCTTGTTGCATCAAGTCGTGCAACCAAAGGCAATGGCTGATGAGATTCAAAGCGCAGCGTAAGGCCCTTATCAAGCACCGACACACGCATTAACGTGTATACGTCGGCTAGCATGCTATCAAGATTAACTTCACTTAAGGTCAGCTCTAGTTTATCGGCTGCTATTTTAGATAAATCGAGTACATCGTTTAACAAGCTCAATAAATGCTTACCATTTCGATAAATAACACCTAGCTCATTTTCTGCTTGCTGACTAAAGTCGCTCTGCATTAATAGCTCGGTATAACCTAAAATAGATGATAGAGGGGTTCTTAATTCGTGGCTCAAGTGAGCTAAAAAGCGATCTTTTGAGCGATTTTCAGCTTCGGCTTTTAAACGCTCTACTCGCTCACCTTCAACATCTTTACGAGCAAGTGCATAACGAATAGCGCGCGCAAAGCGGCTAGAGCTCATTTCTGTTTTTATTAAGTAATCTACTGCACCGGCATCAAGCGCTGCCGAGTCTAACTCGTCGTTTGACTGCCCGGTAAGCATAATAATTGGGCCGCTAAAGCCATTAGCAATGGCTTCCTTTAATACATCTAAACCATTAGATGCACCCAAGCGGTAATCGAGCAGGCAAATGTCATGCTCATTTTTACTAAGCGTTGCAATTGCCTGCTCTGGAGAGCTTATCCATTGAATGTTAAACGTGTGTGAATCCAATTGGTCCAAATAGTCGCAGGTGAGTATGTAATCATCTTCATCATCTTCTACAAGCAGCAACTGAGTCACTTTATCTAACATAAAATCTCCATTAATCGTTAAATGTTGTCGGTAGCTCTACAAACTCTACCCAATATTTTCCTAGGGTTTTCATCAAATCAACCAAACCGTCAAATGTTACTGGTTTGGTTATGTAAGATGCTGCACCTAAGTTATACCCTTTAACCATGTCTTCTTCTTGCTTAGACGTAGTTAAAATAACAACCGGAATACCCTTTAAGTTAGGGTTTGCTTTAATTGCTTCAAGCGCCTCTCGACCATCCATTCTTGGCATGTTTAAATCAAGCAATATCAAGCCTGGTCGTGGCGATACAGTTTTGTCTTCAAACTTACCTTTACGCTCTAAGTATTCAAGTAACTCGACGCCGTCTTCAACAAAATGAAGTTCGTTAAGTACACGGCTTTCGGCAAGGGCATCTTGTGTTAACAAACGATCATCTTCATCATCGTCTGCCATTAAAATAGTAATAGGTTTTACTTTTGAATAGGGCATTTAAGCCTCTCCTTGCAATGTGAAAAGCGCAGCTTCCACAGGTAGTTTTATAATGAAGGTTGCACCTTCACCGTCTGTACTTTTTGCTGTAATTGTTCCGCCATGACGCTCCACTATACGCCTACAAACAGAAAGACCAATACCAGTGCCTTTATATTGTGAACGACCGTGCAAACGTTGAAACGGTACAAATATTTTATCGGCGTAGTCTTGTGAAAAGCCAATGCCGTTATCTGTTATCGTAATAACTTGAAAACTTAAATGTGCATTATGATCAGCACTAAAAATATCTTCATCCTGATAACTAATTTTTATATGTGGGCTTATATCTGGGCGTCTAAATTTAACCGCATTAGACAACAAATTTAAAAACAGTTGCTGCATTTGGCTTTTATCAGCCTGAATAACCGGTAGGTCTTCTACGTCAATTTGTGCATCAGACTCTTTTATCGCTATTTCTAAATCACTTAATATATCGGCTACCACTTCGTTTAAATTTGTGTCATCAAAGTCTTTGCCGCGTGTTGTAATACGCGAAAACTCTAATAAATCATTTATTAAATTAGACATACGTTGCGCTGCATTTTTCATGCGCCCAATGTAATCAATCCCCTTTTCACCTAGCTCATCTTTAAACATGGTTTCGAGGCGATCACTAAATGCCTGAATTTTTCTAAGGGGTTCTTGTAAATCATGGCTCGCCACAAAAGCAAATTCTTCTAGCTCTCGGTTACTTCGGCTCAGCTCATCAGAGTACAACGTTAGCTCTTGCGTACGTTCAGACACTTTAATTGCTAACGTCTCGTTTTGTTTTTCAAGCTCAAAACGATACTGTGCAGCGTTTCTTAAATTAAGGCGCGTCATCACAAACATGCCAATAATAAGCAAAGCGCTTGTGATTGCAGTGATAGCAAACGTAATTTTAGCTTCGTTTTTTATATTAGCTAATTTAGAAAAATGACTTACTTTAAAGAGTAACTCACGGTCTTGAACTTCATTAACATGCTCAAGAATTTGCTTATAAAGCTCTCGTCCCTTGTGCGTATTGAGTACATAAAGTGCTCGTCGCTCTTTATCATCTAAAGCAAGATTAACCGTTTGTTTTAGCTCTTTAATTTTACTCTCTACAAGCACTAACAGCTCGGCAATACGCTCTGCTTGACCGTCGATTTCAGAATGAAGCGACTTAACATGATTTGTTTGAGCCTCAATTTGCCCAATAGCATCATAATAAGGCGTTAAATAATCAGTCTCTTCTGTTAATAAGTAACCGCGCTGACCCGACTCAGCCTGCACTATTGATAAATGCAGTTGCTCAATTGCTGTAGTCAGCATATTAGTGTTGTCTAAACTCTTTTGGGTTTGCGTTAAACCTTGAATGGTGTTCAATGCTAAAAATGCGTTCCCCACAATAATACTCAACACAACAACTATAAAAGCTGCCCAAGTAATATTCGCTTTACTTTGCTGTTTTTGCTTGCTCATTTAGCTTCCCGAATTAAAGTTTATACAACACTTACTATTTATTGAGAGTCTGATATTTTTTGTAAACTTGCACTGCACTGTTGACAATTATTGATAATTTTATCAAGCGCATCTAACGCTTTTTCTTTTGGCATATCGTTTTCAAGTACCAATTTAATAAGCTCTGCATTCATCGATATACGATTAAGCGGCGCTCTTGCATCGTGTACTAATTTATTTAGTTGCTCTGTTTGGTTTTCAGATGTCATACCCTTCCTTAGATCTATTTATATTCGCCAATACCGCCGTATGCATTAAGGCGGTTATAAAGTGTTTTAGTACTAATACCCAACATTTGCGCAGCGAGTGTTTTGTTACCTTGAACTTTATCAAGCGTTGCATGAATAAGTTCTTTTTCAACTTCTTCAATAGTTTGCCCTGCCGATACAGGCTTATCTGCAGCTTGATTATTAACACGCGAAAAAGGCGATTCTAAATTCTCAGGCAAAATAATATCGCTGGTTTGTGGATCGCTCATAATAAATGCTCGGTGTATTGCATGGCGAATTTCGCGCACATTACCTGGCCACTCATAGCTTTGTAGCTCTTTAAGCTGTGCTGGAGTCCAGCTAAAGGCAGTGCCATTTTCGTCATTAAGTTGATCTAAAAATGCTTTTGCCAATAAAGGGATATCTTCTTTTCTGTCGCGAAGCGGCGGTATATCAATAGGAAAAACAGCCAGCCTAAAATAAATATCTTCACGAATAATATTATTTTGCGCTAAATCGGTAAGCGAGCGGTTAGTAGCGGAAATAACACGACAATTAGTGGGTATTTCTCTATTCCCACCTACGCGTGTTACTTTTTTAGTTTCAAGCACTCGCAGTAGATTTGGTTGCATATCTATTGGCATTTCGGTTACTTCATCTAAAAACAAAGTACCGTTATTTGATTGCTCAAACACCCCTTCTTTACGGGCTATAGCGCCTGTAAAGGCGCCTTTTTCATGGCCAAATAATTCACTACCAATTAACTCTTTTGAAAGCGCACCACAGTTACTCGCCACTAACGGGCCTTCACACTGGCTGGCGTTATGGATAGCTTGAGCTACAACTTCTTTACCTGCACCACTTTCACCCATTAACATCACGTTCGCGTTTGTTTTAGCAACGCGTTCAATCATATTGTAAAGCTTGTGCATTACCTCTGATTCGCCAATTAAGCCACCAAAGTGACGCGTTATACCGCTCGACTTTGCTTTTTTAACTGCCTTTTTAGGGCCATTTAAAACCAGTTCTAAATCTTCGCGTTGTAATGGCTTTAATAAATGCCCTACATTTGGCTCACACATTTCAGCTAAAATACCTTTAACTGAAGGGTGGCCCGAAATAAGTGTAATTTTTGGAGATTGCCCAATCATTTTTAAATGATCAAGTAAGTGCAAACCGCTGCCGTCTGGTAACATAAAATCTAACAGCACATGATCAAAGGTATTATTTTCAAACCATTGATGTGCTTCTTTTAAACTGGTTGCGGTGTTTATATTGTGGCCGAGGAATTCGACTATGTGGCATACAACGTCACTAAACTCGACGTCATCATCTACTAAAAGTATGTTTAACATGATAAATCCCTATGCTTTTTTGTTATTCTACGCATCATAAATACTAATTTAAAGGCACACTCAGAATCTAATTATTTAAATTAACTGAAGTGGCTAAATACCTCTTATATTACCAACCTTATATTTACGTATGCTTAAAAAAATCGATCATAAAAAATAAAAAATAATTGAAATCGTTTCTATTTACAGAATGGTAGCAACTGCTATTATTAAAAACTCAATAAAGGAGACTAAATGAAGCAATTAAAAACCTTAGTTCATTCAGGTATTAATATTGATCAAGGTAGTCAATTTACACGCTTAACAGCTCGCGCCATTGTAATTAAAAATAACAAAATATTATTAATGTACACAAACCGTTATGAAGACTACAGCTTGCCTGGTGGTGGAGTAGATGAAGGTGAAAGCATTGAACAAGGTTTAATACGTGAACTCAATGAGGAAACCGGCGCACAACAAATAAATGTAGTTAAAGCCTTTGGGCTCTATGAAGAATATCGCCCTTGGTATAAAGACGATTTTGACATTATTCACATCAAATCATATTGCTATATATGCAATATTGCTGACGAGTTTGGCAAAGCACAATTAGAGCATTACGAGCAACAAAATGGCATGACCGCTAAATGGGTTAATATTAACGATGCAATTGCACATAACGAACGCACGCTGGCAAACAGCGAAAAACAAGGGCTCTCTATTTTACGAGAAACCTACTTACTAAAGCGCATTGCCGACGAGCTAATATAAAACTAACTATTGCTGTACCTTGCGGGTGTTGTAAATTTTGCAACACTCAGAAAATTTTACTACATTAAACACTTCATGCCTTATATTAAAAAAGTAACCCACCAGCAAAAAACACAAAATTAACTAACAAAATCAATGTAATAAAAACAAAAAACAGTAATTTAAAAAACTGGCTTTAGCCTTGCACCCTTTCAAACTACTAAATTTGTAAGGAGATAGAAATGAGTAACACAGTTAAAACGATTAATCCGGCAACTGAGAAAACCATTGAAACCTATACACTACTTTCTCAAAAAGAAGCTGAGCAGGTAATTGAAAAATCTCACGAAACATATTTAAAATGGCGCTTAACGTCATTTACCGAACGTGCAAAATACCTTAATAAATTAGCTTCACTTTTTGAAGAACAAAAAGAAGCTATCGCAAAACTCATGACCGAAGAAATGGGTAAAGTGTACAAACAAGGTTTTCAAGAAGTTGAGTTGTGCGCTAACATTTGTCGTTATACTGCTGAAAACGGTCCACAAGTACTTGCTGACGAAGAACGCGATATGGATGGTGGGCGAGCAATCATTAGCTACCAACCAACAGGCGTACTATTAGGCATTCAGCCGTGGAACTTCCCGCTTTATCAAGTAATTCGCTACAGTGCAGCCAACATCATGGCTGGTAACACTACCGTATTAAAGCATGCTGGTAACGTATTTGGCATGGCTGAAAAAATTGAAGAGCTATTTAAACAAGCCGGTTTCCCAGAGTACTGTTTTAACAATTTACTTATCGACGGTAAAACAGCTAGTTCATTAATTTCGCATAAAGCTATTAGCGGCGTAACCTTTACGGGTAGTGATGCTACAGGTAAAAAAGTAGCTGAAGAAGCCGGTAAACACGTCAAAAAAACAGTACTCGAACTTGGTAGTAATGACGCCTACTTAGTACTTGATGACGCCGACTTAGAGCTTGCAGTTAAAACCTGTGTAACAGGGCGTATGATTAATAACGGTGAAACGTGTGTTTCAGCCAAACGTTATGTAGTGGTTGAGTCTCTTTATGATGACTTTAAAGCACAAATAAAAGAGCAGTTTGAAGCCATGAAAATGGGCGACCCAATGGCAGACGATACTGACTTAGGTCCAATGGCACGTGAAGATTTACGCGACGGCATTCATGACCAAGTTATGGAGTCTGTTAAAGCAGGTGCAAACATAGTAACGGGTGGCGAAATTCCATCGCAAACAGGTTACTACTACCCGCCTACGCTACTCGATAACTTATCGCCAGGTATGCCAGCCTACGACGACGAATTATTTGGTCCAGTTGCTTCACTTATTAAAGCAAAAGACAACGACGATGCAATGCGTATCGCCAACGACTCTCGCTACGGTTTAGGCGGTGGTATTTTCTCAAAAGATGAGAAAAAAGCCATTGAGCTTGCTAAAAAGTACTTCGACACCGGCATGATCAACATTAACGGCTACGGTTTAGCACAACCTAACCTACCGTTTGGTGGTGTTAAAGGCAGTGGCTACGGCCGAGAACACGGCGGCTTTGGTATGCGTGAGTTCGTAAATGTTAAAAGCATTATGATCGCCAGCTAATTTAGCTGCATAAATGAAATAAGTGTTTTAAATAGATGTTTTTAATACGTGTTTAAAATACAAAATTACTAAGCCTAAAAGTGGGTAACCGCTTTTAGGCTTTTTTATTACTTTTAGAAAGTAATTTTCAGGAGGCAGTACTTAGTTTTTAGTAAGAGATAGTACCGAGTTTTGGATATATTCGTAGGTGCGATTTTACATCGCGCTTTTAAGAATTAAATATCCTTCAAAATAAAAAGTTACAAACTAACCAATGCTACTTCATTAAATTTTAATAATTTAAAACTCAATTCACAATTTAGCTTATTTAATAAAAATGTAAGCACGCTACTTTTATCGCTATTTTAAATTGCGATTACAAACCTGTTAAGACGTGTATTTAAAGACATAAATAGAGTGAGCACTATTACAGAAAACATCACAAATATGATGCTTAAACAGAGCGAGACCAAGTACGATTAAACCCAGAGCTAACTATTAATATGTAGAAGCTAATACCTGAAACCTGACAGACAAAAATGAGCGATAAGCAGACGGTCGGGTAAACTCGTTTTTGGACATTTCCGTGTTACCAAGCTTTGAAAACTCTGAGCTTTCGAATAACTTTTTCTATTCCAAACCACCAGAGTTACCATACCAATTACGCATTCCACTTCAACCACTCTATCTGTATGATGTTGCCCAATAAATATTGGCTTTTATCTAGGTGTGTTATTTATGTCTATAGCCTTAACTGGTCCAGTTAAATATGACTTTCAAGACCTTGTGTGTATCCACTACATCCTAAAATTTTACGATAAGGATGGTACGACATTTTTAGTTGAACCTGACGGAGGAGAAGATGCTGAGTTATCTTTCCTCAATGATACAGGTCAATTACTCCAATTTGAAATTCAGGTAAAAGGCTCTGAAGAACCTGTAACTTATGACAAAGTGGCTGAATGCCTTGGGCATTTTCCAGCTTACGGTACTAGTGATTTTTTACTTGAACGCCTTCTTTCAAATAAAAATGCTCGCGCTGTATTAGTAATGTCTGGTAGAGCAAACGATTTATTGCAAAAGTATCTTCCTAAAGGCGAATGGGATGGAAACATACATAAAGCAAAATTGTTCAATCAAAAAGATGCTAAACTAATTTTAAATGCTGTTAAAGCTTATGTGCACTCATTACCTGAGACTGCTATAAATATTACTCGTAGAATTCATATTGATCAGTTCATTGAATCCGTAAGCCCCCAAGATGTAAAAGAATCACTTACCCGATTGATTATTCTAGATAACACAAGCAATAATTATCTTACTGATAGCTGCCGTAGAATATTGAGGAAAAATTTTTATATTCCAGATGATATGTTTCCCCATACCATCGATGGGCTAGCTACCATTATAAAGAATGGTAAAACATCTCAAAAAGACACAATTGCTCCTTTCTTACAATATATCAATGAGAGTCCTGTACTATCTAATCGTCCAAAAAATTATATTATTAGAAATCATGAAGTTGCTTGGATTGAGCAGCTAAAAAGAGATGGGAGCCTACTGCTATCAGGAAGGCCTAGGGTTGGAAAAAGTAACACCGCTAAATGGATCGCTTCAGAATTTCAAGGTGAAGGTTATTCCGTATTATTGACTCAGTACGTTGACGAGGCAGAACGTTTTCTACTTGACTCAGTGCATACTCCTAGACTAGTTGTTCTTGATGATCCATTAGGCGGAATACATCCTGTGAATAAGCCAAATGAAAGTCTTGGACTATTAAAGAGACTCATCACTAACTTACGCCCAAATAGGAAATTAATTGTTGCTCAAGGACAAGAACGATTATTAGAGATTACTGAGACCGAAATACTTGCGGACGCTAGTATTGTAGGGAAAGATTGGATAGACCTTTCTGATGTAACAGTTGAT
Source organism: Pseudoalteromonas sp. SWXJZ94C (assembly GCF_015864385.1). Taxonomy (NCBI): domain Bacteria; kingdom Pseudomonadati; phylum Pseudomonadota; class Gammaproteobacteria; order Alteromonadales; family Pseudoalteromonadaceae; genus Pseudoalteromonas; species Pseudoalteromonas sp. SWXJZ94C. Next base: position 4,386 of record NZ_JADYXF010000033.1, on the reverse strand, counting down.
CTCCTTCTTAATCATTGGGATTCTTTGAGAAGAGAGTTTTCTATTTCAAATAATATTTTCAACATGGTGCACAACTCGTTAAAAAAAGAAAAGATAAATATTGAACTAGGATGTTTAACTTATTTGGCTGCTGAGCATGGAAAGATTAAAGACAGTTCAAATATCGATCAAGTTTTGGGCTTTGCTCGAAAAAATGCTGTTGATTTGGGCAAGGCCCTTAGTGAAGAAGGGTGTAAAAATATATTAATGGGTCTAGCAATAACTAGCAGTAATCTAGAGCCTGTCAATGAAAAGGATCTTGCTTATTCGTTAACAAATAGTGAGCCAAACTTTCATGGTTACTCGCATATATCTTCAACTTACTCCTCTTTTGGTAAAACAAAGGATAGTGAAACTCACGTTTTCCCCAAATACCAGCATAACCCAGAACTTTCACAAGATGATTCAGATAGTCTTGATTTATTAGAGCTACGTTGCATGGTTGAATTTAATGATTATGACCAAGCTACTTTTTCTCATCCGTTCTATCGCTCTGCTGCTGAGTCACTATTCAATATTAGTACTCGAAGGGCATTCCCTAGGATAGAGCAGATTTTAAAAAACGGCATTTTTTGTCTATCTCCATCAACAGCTAGGGCAAGCGCCAGAAACCTCAACTGGATTTACGAACGGGTAAAAAAAGACACCGATAAAGTTAAAATATTTGAACTTGCCAAACGTGGCCTAGACTCTAGTTATCCATCGGTGCGAGATATCTGTTTTGAGTTCTTGATTGATAATATGTTTAGCTTTCCAAATGAATGTGAGAATGAGCAAAGTAAATGGATTTATAAAGTTAATGGAAAAAATCTAGATATTTTGGAGTGGCTAGATGGACAGCCATGGTATCCAATGGGTGAAAGCGTTAGCCTAGAATCATCTTGGTTGAGTACTTGCAACAAAGATAAAGTTTTAAAAATACTGTCTGACATTCATAATGATGCTGCAATAGTTATTACTCCCAAAGATGCATATGATGTACTAACTTACTTAGAAGACAAACCCGAAAAGTTAACTCATAGCGCTATATCTCGAATATTAAGTATTAACGAAGGTTTGATTCGTGCACTTGCTGTAAAAACCTGGCTTAAAATAAACCGAGAAAATGATTGTCAAATACTTGCCCGTATTTTTAGAGATAGACATCCCGCAGTAGCTGAATCAATATTCAAATCTACAATGCGATCTTGGAACCAATTTAACTTTGAGCGACAGAAGTACTTATGTACTGAGTTAGTAAAATTAGCAGACCAACCTGTGTTAGCAAATGCGATTATCGATGATCTTGTAGTGTTCGAACGTCCCCATAAGATGGGAGAAAATCCTCCATGGGAAGTGTTTGCTCAACTTTTACCAATCGCATTATCATCCCTTCCACCTAAAGTTAAGTTAAATTTTGGACGTCTAGATTGTGTAGTAAATGAAGCTATCAGAATATTAGACTTAGAGTATACCATTCCTATTATTGATAGCTGGATAACGCTACTTGAAAAGCTTTCGGTCAAATCGCTCCCAGACGATTATGCTCTTGCAGTTACAGATACACTGATAAAGATAACTAAATCGAACGATGAAGCTAGAGGAGGACTCATCAGCCGATTATTATCCTTAAATGGGACCGGATGTATTGTACGCGTTATTTCTGATCTAATGTATGATTGGGCTGTTTTAACAAATGAAGAAAAAGAACTTGTTATCGAAAGTCTATGCACGGAAAGCGAAGACAAGTATTGGCGACAAGCGGCCGTTTTAACTTCATATAGAGCCCCTTATGAGCTTTTAAAATTAATCATTCCTAATTGGCGTTGTCAAACTTCAGACATGTTGCAAGCTGAGGATATTTTAGATTTACCTCATAAACTTCTATCATCAGCGGTCCAAATGTACATTGGAGAGCCGCAACCATTGTGGGGGATTGGAACCCATCACAGAGAAAAGGACGTTTGGCCGAAGGTCATCGAGTTGATTGCACAAGAGCCTTCACACCCACTTTTTAAACAGGCTTTTAATCAATTGCTGTGTAATGGGACTTCTATACAACTTTGCTCAATTATTACTAAGTGGGGAGCGACTTACTCAGATGTATTATTTGAATTAATGTTTCAATATAAGCTTGATACAAGTGGAAATTTTAAACCCGAAGTATGGGAAGCTCTATTCCAAACCGCTCCAAATAAAGCATGCTCAACATGGATAGAGCAAATGGCATCATATTCATTGACTATTTTGAATTCATTAGATGAAGCTAAAGGATGGGTGCCGAAAAACTTCTTAAATGAGTTTTATTCTTACTTTATAAATGACGAATTGATAATGAAAACTCTCCTTCAATTTTCTCGGATAAAAGATGAAGCATCGGAATGCTTTACTAAAGAAAATCTACATTTAATTACGACTATTATAACGGAATTATTCGTCAAAAATCCGCCATTACACTATGACACATGTGACTTTGCAAAAAGAATATTTGATAAGCTGGGATGTTCACCTCAGGAGGCTCAGTTTATTCAGAAAAGGCGTGATGAGTTAATGGAAGAGTTAAAAGCATACAGCATTGACAGTAAACCAGAAAAAATAACAGATTGGATTTTTTAAGTGATATTTCAATTTAAAACACTCCCCAGCACATAATCATTAGATAAAGTAAGGAAAAATAAGTGTTACGAATTGTTTAGGGCTATAGCCCTAAATTATTTTGGGGCAGAAACGAGTTACGACTGATAGCACTAAGCCGAACTTCGGCAAAGAGCGAAAAGCTGACGGTTGGGTAAACCTTGTCAGTGATTTTTCTAAATTAGCTTTTAAAGGATTATCAAGGGTATTGCGAATCTTTAACCTAGTAGGCAAATTCACTTATCCACTACATAACAAGCAAGCGTTTTTTATAGGCGTGAGGATTGTATAGGCACTACAATGCCATCATCTTTTGCTTCTTCACGTTTTCGCTCTTCAACGTGCATTGCTAAAGATAGATATATTAAAGCTTCACGAGATAACTTAATCATCTTTAAAGCTTTTTCGGTTAATTCATCGACAGTTATATATTTTAGATACTCGCTATCATCGGCTTGAGCTGGATAATCTTGAATCCCCAGATATCTATGTTCAGCCATTTTCCTGATGGTATGCAGTTCCTTAGCTTCTGGTTCTGCAACTTCAGTAAAGTTTGGAGCATACAAATCTTTAGATAGGTAATATAAACCTCGTAAAGGCCAGTTTTCACAACTTAGGAAACATGGGTAGATTTCTAGCATCTTTTTTTTCTTATTGAACGACCCCCAAATATTTCTGAAGTTGACAGAATCTATCTTTAGCCCAATATTCATATAGTCGTTTAAGAACAAAGCTATTTTATCAAAGATCGAATACGATATTCTTAAAGAGTTCTTTAGCAACTCATTTCGATACCCTAAATACACGCCATCTAGACTATTTTCTAGTAGAACGTTATTGTCAGCATAGTGCTCAATATCGGCTGTAGTAAAATCGTACAACATATGGCGAGCGACTATAAACTCCTGCTTCAGCAAATTAAAATACTTGGGAAATCTCGGCTCTTCTCCGACTGCATAAACATGACTCGGTAAGTGCAAGACATCATTAGCAGCAATTGTAGCGGTAAACACGTCATTCAAAGGATTCAAAAATAGCTTATGTTGCAAACACCACCGCCTGTAATCCTGCTCTTTTTGATGCTTGCCTAATGAGAAGCCATTGAAATTAAATTTACTATCGAACTCAATTCTTTCTAGAGCATCTTCCGTAAAGTCTTTGTAGAGAATAAAAGCCTCTAGTGCATCCTGTTGAACGCCAGAACCCCATATTAGTGGCTCATTACCAAAACGATTAAGCTCCTTGTTCGCATGGAAAAAGAAAACCCCACTATGTCCATAATCATATAGATGCTCTCCATAATGGACTTGACCAATTGCTTTATTACCTATTGCCATAGCAAAATTATCAATACGGGACAGTGCCTTGTCATAATAGCTAATTGACTCAATTGACCGCCCTAGCGAACTCATTCCGTTAGCTATATTTGTCAATATTTTACATTGCATTATCTTATGAAGCGTCTTGAAGCCTGACTCTGCAACGGCCTTTCGAAGGCTAAGTATCTCTGCAACTTGCCTTTCCTGAGACCAGCTCCAAGTATCGTCTACATCTATTCGTTCAATGATACGAAGTGCAGCATGACAATTAGCTATATAGAAGAAAAAGATTGAACGATTTTCACTTGTTTCATTTTCCATAAGAGAATCACAGCTAACTAACAAGAGACTATGGCGTCAATAGTTAATTTATAACTTTTGGCGCTTCCCATAAAACACCATCTCTTAGCATTGA